>DASXLN010000370.1:0-11094 GCA_036496165.1 Gaiellaceae bacterium
CAACGCATGGGAGGACGCCGAGTTCCTCGCCGCGGTGCGCGCCACCGGGCGGCGCAAGCTGATTCTCTGCGCCCTCTGGACGGAGATCTGCATGGCGTTCCCTGCGCTCGACGCGCTCCGCGAGGGCTACGACGTCTACCCCGTCGTGGACGCGATCGGCGGCACGAGCGACGAGGCCCACCGCACCGGCCTCGAGCGAGTCGTTCAGGCCGGCGCACAGCCGGTCACCTGGGTCGCACTCGCCGTCGAGCTCCAGCGCGACTGGGCCCGCGAGGAGACCGTCGCCGACGTGATTCAGATCGTGCTCACCGACAGATTGCTCAAGGAGAAGCCGTGACACGTAGCGAGCCCAGCTACTTCAGCGCCTACGAGAACTTCACTCTCGAGCGAACCTCGAGCGGCGTCCTCACCGTCCGGCTCCACACGAACGGCGGCCCGGTGACGTTCACGGGAACGACGCACCACGACTTCCCGCGGCTGATCGACGAGATCGCGTACGACCAAGACAACAACGTCATGGTCCTGACCGGCACCGGCGATCGCTTCATGACCGAGATCGACGGCCCGAGCCTCGGCGACATCACCAAGCCGAAGACGGCCGACGTCCTCTATGTCGAAGGCCGCCGCGGGGTCCAGCGCCTCGTCGACCTCGAGATCCCGATCATCGCCGCCGTGAATGGCCCCGTTTCGGTCCACAGCGAATACGTGCTTCTCGCCGACGTCATCGTCGCCAGCGACACGACCGTGTTCTCCGACCTTCCCCACCTTGCATTCGGCATCGCGCCTGGGGACGGGCTCTTCGTTGTCTGGGAGGAGGTCCTCGGATTGAATCGCGCCCGCCACCTCGAGATCACGCAAGGCTCGTTCACTGCGCAGCAGGCGCTCGACTGGGGCGCGATCGCCGAAGTCGTCCCTCTACGAGACGTTCTCCCGCGCTCCCAGGCGATTGCCGAAGAAATGACCCAGCGGCCACAACTGACGAACCGCTACATGGCGGTGCTCTTCCGGCAACGCATTAGCCGCCGACTGACCGAAGGCATGGCACTCGGAATGGCGCTCGAGAGTCTCACCGCCGCCAACCTTGCGTACGCCCAACAACCGGACGCGGCGTGAGCGAACGAAGCACGGCTCTTGACCCGTTCCCGTGCAATCATCGAGCGTCGCCCACGAAGGAGTGCGAAAGATGCTCGCGAGACCCGGGAAGATCGTCTGTGTCGGCCTCAACTACCTCGACCACGTGCGCGAGGTCGGTCTCGAGCCGCCCGACCACCCGGTGCTCTTCGCGAAGTGGCCGAATGGGATCGTCGGCGACGGCGAGCCGATCGTCATTCCGGCCGGCGTCGAGCAGGTCGACTACGAGGCGGAGCTCGCCGTCGTCATCGGGGCGCGCGTGAAGGGCCTCTCGGTCGAGAATGCGCTCGAGGCGGTCTCGGGTTACACCTGCCTCAACGACATCTCCGCCCGGCAGATCCAGTTCGCCGACAGCCAGTGGACGCGGGGCAAGTCGCTCGACACGTTCTGCCCAATCGGGCCGCGCGTCGTCCCGGCCGAGGAGGTCGGCGATCCTCAGTCGCTGCGCGTCGTGTGCCGCGTCAACGGCGAGACACGCCAGGACGGAACGACCGCCGACATGGTCTTCGGCGTCGCCGAGCTGCTCGCCTTCATCTCGAGGGCGATGACGCTCGAGCCCGGTGACATCGTCGCCACCGGCACGCCGGCAGGTGTCGCATTCGGCAGCTCGGATCCGCGGTATCTCGAGCGCGGCGACGTCGTCGAGGTCGAGATCGAGCGCATCGGGCTCCTCACGAATCCCGTCGCCTAGCGGACGCATCTCGGACCGCAGAGTGCGCGAAGGTTCGCTATACTGAACCCAATGGTTCAGTATTCCACGACCGACCGCGCCTTCACAGCACTCGCCGATCCGACCCGCCGGGCCGTCCTCGAACGGCTCGTCGCCGGCAGCGCGACCATCAGCGAGCTCGCCGAGCCCTTCGGCATGTCGCTGACCGGGATGAAGAAGCACGTCCGGCTGCTCGAGGAGGCGGAGCTCGTCACGACGGAGAAGGTCGGCCGCGTCCGCCGATGCATGCTCGTCCCGTACGCATTCGAGGGGATCAGCACCTGGCTGAACCGGCTCGATCGCTTCGCCCAGGTCGTCGAACGCACGAAAGGAGAACGATGAGCACCACCGCGAAGAAGAAAAGCGAGGGATTCTCGGCCGAGGAGAAGGCCGCGATGAAGGCCACCCTCAAGGAGCGGAAGCTGAACGAGGACGGCGAGAAGGCTGTGGCCGATTCGCTCAAGAAGATGGCGCCCGCAGACCGTGCGATCGGCAAGCGCATCCACGAGCTCGTCAAGGAGGCTGCGCCGGACCTCACGCCGAAGACGTGGTACGGAATGCCGGCGTACGCGAACAAGGACGGCAAGGTCGTCGTCTTCTTCCGCGATGCGGGCAAGTTCAAGGAGCGCTACTCGATGCTCGGCTTCAACGACAGCGCGAAACTCGACGACGGCAACATGTGGCCGATCGCATACGCGCTCCCGAAGCTGACGCCGGCCGACGAGACGAAGATCCGCGCGCTCGTGAAGAAGGCGGTGAGCTGATGAACGACACCGTCGTCACGCAGCCGAGCGAGCTCGAGATTCGTGTCGAGCGGGTCTTCGACGCGCCGCGCGAGCATGTCTTCTCCGTCCTGACGGACACGCAGCTCATTCCCGAATGGTGGGGAGACGGCACCGTCGTCGAGGAGATGGATGTACGCGCGGGCGGCGGCTACCGCTTCCGGCACCAGCACGGCGTCGTCGAGGGCGAGTACCGCGAGGTCGTCCCGCCCGAGCGCATCGTCCAGACGTTCATGAACCACGTGCAGACGCTCGAGCTGCAGGATCTCGGCGAGCAGACGAAGCTGACGCAGACGATGCGGTTCGAGACGACGGAGGAGCGCGACACGACCATGCAGTACGGCGTCGAGGAGGGCGCAAAGGGCGGCTTCGCGCGCATCGACGCGGTGCTCGCGAAGATCGCCTCGAAGTAGGCTGCGCGGGTGCGCGTCTTCGACCTCGACGAGCTGCAGTTCAGCCCCACCGCGTGGCTGTTCGAGGGTGAGGCGCGCGCCGGCGTCGGCATCTCGTTCTTCGTCGTGCGCACCCCTCCGGGCGGAGGCGTCGACATCCACGTCCATCCGTATTCGGAGACGTTCGTCCTGCTCGAAGGCAGTGGCCGGTGGACGGCGGGCGACGACGTCGTGGAGCTGACCGCGAACCAGGTGCTCGTCGTGCCGGCGAAGACGCCGCACGGCTTCCGCAACACCGGCGACGTCCCGCTCCTCGTCGTCTCGGTCCACGAGTCGGGCACGCTCGAGCAGACGTTCCTCGACTAGCCGAGCGGCAAGAGCGCGCCCTCGTGCTCGAGGAGGAAGCGCTTCACGTGCAGGCCGCCGCCGAAGCCGGTCAGCGATCCGTCCGCGCCGATGACGCGATGGCACGGCAGCACGATCGGGATCGGGTTGCTGCCATTCGCAGAGCCGACCGCTCTCGCCGCGTCCGGGCCGAGACCGAGGCGCCGCGCCTGCTCGCCGTAGCTCACCGTCTGCCCGTACGGGATCGTTGCGAGCGCGAGCCAGCACTGCCGCTGGAACTCGGTCCCGTGCAGGTCGAGCGGAAGCTCGAAGTCCACGAGCTCGCCGTCGAAGTAGGCCGCGAGCTGACGGGCCGCCTCGGCGAGCACGGGCGAGCTCCCTTCCGGACGAAGCGACCGGGCGTCGAAGAGGACGCCGCGGAGGCCCGTCTCCGAGGCAACGAGGCCCAGCGGGCCGATTGGGGTGTCGACGACGGTGCGTGCCACGTCATGAAGTGAAACGCACGACCCCGACGTCGTGTGAGGCTCGGGCCCGCAGCGGCTGCGGGCCCGAGCCGTCGTGTCTCTACTTCCAGTGCCAGTCTTCGATGTTCCAGGTCGGCCCGATGAGGGACGGGTTGTTCACCATACCGAGCAGGGACGACTTGTAGATCAGTGCAGTCGGCCGCTGGTACAGCGGGAAGATCGGGACGGTCACCGCCATCAGCTTGTCCGCCGCCTGGAAGTCGGCGGCGCGCTTTGCCGGATCGAGCTCGGCATTGCCCGCCTTGATGAGCGTGTCGACCTTCTTCGAGCAGTAGCCGGTCCAGTTCGCGGCGCCCTGGCAGCGCCAGTTGTCGTACCAGTCACCAGGGTCGCCGCCGGTGATCTCGGCGAGCTCGGCGACGTCGAATCCGCCGCCCGGAAGACCCGACGTGCCGAAGATGACGTTCGCGGGGATCGGGTTGTCGTTGACCTGGATCCCGATCGCCTTCATCTCCGCTTTCGCGATGGCCTCCGACGTTGCGCGTGGCGTGTTCCCCGAGGTCCACGACCAGCTGACGACGGCGGGAAGGCCGTGGCACTGCCAGATCTTCGAGTTACCCGGGTCGACCGAAGACGGACCGCCCGTGCAGTTCTTCGCCATCAGAGCGAGCGCCTTCTGCGGATTGAAGTTCCACCGCGAGAAGTCCGGCTTGTACGAAGCCTCCGTCGAGTAATAGATCACGTTGTCCATCGGCTTCGTGTTGCTCGCGAGCGCGCCGTAGATCGTGTTGATGATCGACTGGCGGTCGATCGACATGGCGATCGCCTCACGGAACCATGGTGCGCGAAGCAGCTTGTTCGACGAGCCCTTCGTCACGCCGGCGCCCGCGGGGGCATTGCCTTCACGGAACTCGACGTGCTCGAAGTAGTACCCGGGAATCTGGTTGAAGGTGAGGCCCGGCGTGCTCTTCAGCGGTTGCAGGTACAGGCCGAAGGTCGGATTGATCGCGTCGACCTCGCCGCCGCGCATCGCTTCCTCTTCCGAGTTGGTGTCCGCGATGAGCTTGAAGTCGATCTGCTGAACCGCCGGCTTGTGGCCGTAGAAGAACGGATTCGCCTTCAGCACCGAGCCCTGCCCCTTCGTGTAGTTCGAGAGGTAGTAGGGCCCGTCCGACACCGGCTTGCCGTCGGAGCCGCAGATGCAGTTCGTCCAGATCTTGTTGAAGTCGAGGCCCTGCAGCGCGGCCGACGGGTAGAGGCCCGCGAAGATGCTCTGCCAATTGGCGAACGGGCCGCACGGGTAGTCGGTCGTGCAGTTCTTCGTCTTCCAGAAGAACGTCACCTGCTTGTCGCCCTTGTGCGTGTAATGCGTCGGGTCGAGGTTGCTGTATCCCGTCCGGCCCGATGAATTCGTGTTCGGGTCGTCGACCCGCTGCAGCGTGTACACGAAGTCCTTGTACGTGACCGGGACCTTCTTGCCGCCCCAGTACCAAAACGCGTTCGGCCGGATCGTGTAGGTCACGCCCTTCGCGTTTGCGCTCGCCGCCGACGCGACGTCGAGCACCCACTGACCTTTGTTGTTCAGGTTGAAGGCGCCGCGCGTCGTCTCGTTCGCGCCCATCTGCGCCGCCCAGAACTCGTTGCAGCAGGCGAGCTCCACGTTGAAGCCGTCGATGTCCTGCTCGGCGCCGAACACGACGACGTTCGCGGCCCTGCGGCCCGCCGTCGTCCTCGGCACCTGCGCCCACGCCTGTGCGAACGGCGCGGCCGCCGGCGTGCCGAGAGACGCGCGCGCCGACGCCGCCGCGTTCGTCCTCGCGCTCGCGGACGCGGCCACGAGCAGCACGGTCGCCGCCGCTCCCGCGAGGAGCAAGAAGCGTTTGCTCATCATCCCTCCCTGTTGCCGGAGATCACGCCGGAACGGCGCTCTCCAGATGGGACGGAAGCGGCGGCGGAAATCTAGAGCCACTTATCGCCCGTCGAACGGGGCCAGTCAAAATCGCAGCGACGTGGAAGCGCAGCACTCGGTCCCACGGCTTTCATCGGTCCCATGCCGCGCCATCTCCAGGCACACGATCTCTTGCTCGGCGTCGATCGATCGCGGCGGGCGTCGATCGGCCGCCAGATCGAGGACCAGGTGCGCGAGGCAATTCGGTCGGGCCGGCTGCGCGGCGGCGCCGACCTTCCGTCGACGCGCGCGCTCGCGGAAGACCTCTCCGTCTCGCGCGGCGTCATCGAGCGCGCGTACGCGCAACTCTCGGCGGAGGGATACATCAACCTTCGCCGCGGAGCCACGCCGAGCGTGCGGCACGGCAACCTCCGCAACGCTCCGGCCGAGGGATCCGACGAGCAGGAACGCGTCCGCTTCGACCTCCGGCCGCACATGCCCGACACGTGCGAGTTTCCGCGCCATGCATGGCAGCGGTCGCAACGCGCCGCCGTCGTCGACGCTTCCGCCGCCGATCTCGGGTACAGCGATCCCGCGGGCCTCTGGACGATGCGGGAAGCGGTGGCCGAGTACCTCGGACGAGCGCGAGGCGTGGCGGCGAGCCCGAGCGACATGCTCGTCACCGCCGGCGCAAGCAACGCACTGAGCCTCCTCTGCCGCTCGCTCGCACGTCGCGGCGCGACGGCGATCGCCTTCGAAAACCCGAGCCAGCGCGCGCACCATGCGGTCGCGAGACGCGCCGGGCTGGAAGTCCTCGGGGTCGACGTCGACGACGAAGGCATCGACGTCGAGCAGTTGAACGCGCTCACGGTCGATGCGGTCGTCGTGACCTCGGCGCACCAGTTTCCGCTGGGATACGTCCTCTCGGACGAGCGACGGGCCGCGCTCGTCGAGTGGTCTCGCAGGACGGGAGCCTTGATCGTCGAGGACGAGTACGACTCCGAGTTCCGCTACGACCGCGCGCCGGTCGCCGCGCTCCAGGGTCTCGCTCCGGAGTGCGTCGCGTACATCGGCTCGACGAGCAAGACGCTCGCACCGGGTCTCCGCCTCGGCTGGGCGGTGGTGCCCGAGACGATCATCCGCGACGTCCGCAGCGAGCTCGAGCTCAGCATTGTGCAGGTCCCGTCCCTCGTCCAGCTCGCCTTCGCAGACTTTCTCGAGCGCGGCGAGTTCGCACGCCACATTCGTCGCATGCGCTCGCTGTATCGGGAGCGGCGCGACGCCCTCGTCGACGCGCTCGACGAACGCCTCGACATGCAGCCGATCGGTGGGATTGCCGCAGGCCTGCACGTCGTGCTCGGCCTCGAGTCGTTCGAGGAAGAAGCGCACGTTGCCGAGCGCATGCGCGCGCGCCGCATCGCGCTGCAGACGTTGTCGATGCATCGCCTTCCCGGATATGCGGGACCGGCCGGTGTGTTGATCGGCTACGGCGCGATCAGCGCGGCGGCGATCGACGCAGTCGTCGAGCAACTCGCCGACGTGCTTCGAACAGAGACGCGTAACTGTCTCCAGCCGTGATGCGCGAGCGTGGCACGATCGACGCTCCCTCTGTGCTGGCGCGGCGAGGATACGCCTGTCCTCTCCACGACGCTCCCCGTCTCGCCGGTGCTCCGCCGGCGAGACGGGAGCACAGTGCCGTGCCTAACCGCACGACTCACTGTCACGTTCCTGCGAATTCACTAACTCCGGCGTGACGCTGCCGTCCCAGAGATCACCATGCGGTCACGTCTGCTCTTCTCCAGCCCGCTGGTCGAGATCGCCGAGTGCGTGCACCCGCTGCGCGACGGCACCTGGGAGGAGATGCAGTCGCTCTGCTACGACGTCCCGCTCGTCGTCTTCCCGCGACTCCCGGTGCGGATTCGCCACGAGGGGAGCTCGCCCGTGCTCGCGGGCCCGAACGTCGCGATGTTCTACAACCCGGACGTCCCGTTCCGCCGCGAGCCACGCCATCCACTCGGGGACCACTACGTGGAGTTCCTCCTCCGCCCGTCGGTCTGCGCCGAACTGGAGACGCGCACGGCCCTGCTGCGCGACGGACGGCTCCGCGAGACGCACGCGCCGACGAGCCAGGAGACATATCTCCAGCAGCACCTGCTGACGCGGCATCTCCGGGCCGGGGCGCCCGACCCGCTGCTCGTCGAGGAGACGGCGCTCTGGCTGCTCGGCAGCGTCCTCGCAGACGACCGCCGCTCCGCGCGGCCTCTCCGCGAACGCACGCGCGCCTTGCACCACGACATCGCGGAGGCTGCAAAGGAAGTGATCGGAGCGACGCTCACCGAGCGGCTGAGCCTCGCGGAGATCGCGAAACGGGTCGACGGCCCGACGCCGACGCATCTCGCGCACATCTTCCGCAGCGAGACCGGGTTCGGCCTGCACGAGTATCGGCTTCAGCTGCGACTGCGGACCGCCCTCGACCATCTCGACGCCGCCGGCGGAGCGCTGACTGCTCTCGCCCTGAAGCTCGGCTTCGCGAGCCACAGCCACTTCACCGTCGCGTTCCGGCGCGAGTTCGGCGTCCCGCCCTCGATGATCGCGCACGCGCCCGACAAGGCGTGGCGCACGCTCGACCGGGCCGGGATGCTCGCGGCTTAGAGCTCGGATCGGAATGAGGCTCGGCGGCCAGACGACCCAGCCTTCATTTCGATTCGGGCTCTTAGCGCAGGCCGCGGAGTGCGCTGCGCAGGACAGCGTCGTAGTGCTCGAGGCCCTCGCGGTTGAGCCGCGCCTCCGGGCCCGAGGCGATGCCGACGCGCTCGGGCACGATTCCCCACACCGGGATCTTCTGCTCGCCCCACCAGGCGACGGTCTCGTCGAGGTCGTTCGTCCCCAGCCGTGCGGAGCAGATGACGACGCCGCCGCGTGCCTTCGCGGGGATCAGCTCGACGGTCAGGAGGGCCGGCGAGAGCTCGACGCCCCCTGCGCGCGTCGGGACGACGGCTGCGGCCGCGGCGTTGAGGGCGGCCTGCGTCATGCGGTGGTCGCCGGGCGGGGTGTCCACGACCGTGAGGCCGCTCCGCCGCTTCATCTCGCGCGCGAGTGTCCGTTCGGACGGCGCCTCGACGACCGAGACACCCTCGACGGGCCGCTCCTCGAGCCACTCGGCCGAGGACGCCTGCCGGTCGGCATCGACGAGGACGACCGGGTCGTACCCGCGCTCGACCGCGGCTGCCGCGAGGTAGACGGCGGTCGTCGTCTTGCCGACGCCGCCCTTGAGGTTCGCCACGACGAGGTTCACGGGCGCAGATCCTACGAGATCGAGCAGGGCGGTCAGCGGCGGAACACGATCCAGCGCAGGACGCAGTACATATAGACGCCCTCGCAGAGCCCCGCCGCGATCCGCGCCAGGTGGTACTCGACGCCGAGTGCGGCGAGGCCGGTCGCCACGCCGAGGATGAACGCGAGGTAGTTGATCGCGACCGCGACCGCGTAGATGGCGAGCTGGCGGCCGACGGGGGCGTGGGAGCGGAAGTTGAAGCGGCGGTTGAGCGCGTAACTCGTGGCGAACGCGGTGACGTACGCGACCGTGAAGGCGATCGGGAGCGTGACGCCGAGCCCACCGTGCAGGAGCGTCAGGAGCGCGAGATCGAGACCGAAGGTCCCGAGATTGATGATCGCGAAGCCGACGAGCGTCGGCGGAAGGAGCGGACGGCGGCGGAGCCCGACCCCCGGCTCCGCCACCGCGCTGTCGTTGCCGTTCAGCTTCCGGGAGTGAACGAGACCCCGCGCAGGACCTCCCCCGAGCGCGCGGCCTCGATCGTGGAGAAGCTCTCGCCCGCCGGCGCCGTCGTGGCCGCGAGCTGGTCTGTCACGGCGACGAGCTTGTTCGGGTCGGCGCCCTGGTCGCCGCTGCCGCTGGTCGTCGACGTGATGCCGTAGATCGTCGCGGTGCCATCGGCGTTCACGCGTCCGGTGATGTTGCGCAGGCCGTCGGTGGCCGGCGCCCACGCCTTGCCGGTCGCCGGGTTGTTCCCGGTCGGATACCCCGGCACGGTGTACGGCACACCGAGACCGAGACCGGCCTGCAGCGTGTATGCACGGCTCCAGGTGGTGCCGTTGAAGGTCCACTTCTCGAGCCCGCCGACGACGCCGCCGGCATTGCCGTCACCCTCTTGCGCGACGTAGAGCGTGCTCGCGTTCGCGAACCAGATCCCGAACGGGAATGAGGTCGTCGTCTTCTTCGCGAGCTGCGTCGGGAAGCCCTTGAGGACGCACATGTTGTAGGGCACGACGCCCTTCGTTTGCAGCTGCGCCGGGTCGTAGGCGATCGGCGACGTCGGAAGTGCCGCGCCGGCGGCCGGGACGCCGACGCCGCTCGGGCAGGCGGCCCCGGTCGTGTCGATGAAGTACACGGTGTTGATCCCGTTGCCGCCGCTGCCCTTGGTAAGGTAGACGACATCATAGAAGATCGTCAGCCCACGGAAGTTCGTATCCTTGCCGATCTTGTCGGACCCGTTCGGCGGGATCTGCGAGATGCTGAAGCTTCCGACCGGTGTGGGGTCGCCCGGATCCTGCGCGACGAGCGCCTCGACCTGCGCGTTCATGATCTGCGTCCCGCCGCCGATGATGACGCCGTCGGGTTGCGGGTTTCCGCCGTTGCCGGCATTGCCGGCGGTGTAGATGACGTTCGCGGCGGAGTTGAGGATGGCGGCGCGGCCGTTGTTGCCGCTGTACGCGTTCGTCTTCGTGAAGTGGAACTTGCCGTGCGCGTCGACAGAAGCGACGACGCGATAGTCGGTGCCGGGCACCGGGTTCGTCGGGTCGATCACTGCCGGAGTGTTCGAGTTCGAGACGTCGAGTGCGTCGACCGGCGCGAGATAGCCCATGAACGTCAGCTGCTGGCCGTCCGTCGAGAGGTTCAGCGCGAGCTCCGACTTCGAGGGGAAGCTCGTCACCATCTGGTCCTTCGTCCCCGGCACGCCGTTGTCAGTGCTGTTCGGCACCTCGAGCGAGTTCACGTGCGTGCCCGACGGCGTCAGCTGGTCGAGAAAGATCTTCGACGTGATCCCGAAGCTGCTGTCCGGGCCGTCGTTGTTGAACACCGTGGGATAGGTGCCGTCCGCGACAGCTGAGACGCAGTTGGGAGCCGTGCAGCCGGGTGGCAGCTGCTGGCCGACCGCGACGTTCGCCGGGTTATCGTCGTACACGCTGCGGCTCACGACGAGATTGCCGGAAGCGAAGAAGTCGCTTCCCCCACTCGCGGTCGAACCGGTAATCGCGACCACGCCTACGATCAAGCCGACTGCGCCAAGCACGCCAAAACGTCGCACGGAGACCTCCCAGACTCGAGTACCTGCCCGACGCCGACTCTCCCGGGCGGCAGGCG
>DASXLN010000371.1:0-1851 GCA_036496165.1 Gaiellaceae bacterium
TCGAAGCCACGAGCTCGGCGATCTTCTCTTCCGGAATCACGCCGGTTCCGAACGTTTCCACCAGCACGCTGACCGGATGCGCGACGCCGATCGCGTACGCAATCTGCACCTCGCAGCGATCTGCGAGCCCGGCCGCGACGACGTTCTTCGCGACGTAGCGGGCCGCGTACGCGGCGGAACGGTCGACCTTCGTCGGGTCCTTGCCCGAGAACGCGCCGCCGCCGTGCGGCGCAGCGCCGCCGTACGTGTCGACGATGATCTTGCGCCCGGTCACGCCGGTGTCGCCCATTGGCCCGCCGACGACGAACTTGCCCGTCGGGTTGCAGTAGACGAAGTCCTTCTGGTCGAGCCGCCGCTCGTCGTACAGCTCCTTCGGAAGGATCGGCTCGATCACGTGCGCGACGAGATCCGGCTTGAGGAGCGTCTCGACGTCGAGGCCGTCGCGATGCTGCGTCGAGATGAGCACGCGCTCGATCTCAACCGGGCGGCGATGCCCCTTCTCGTCCTCCTCGTAGCGCACCGTCACCTGCGTCTTCCCGTCGGGGCGCAGGTACGGGAGGATCTCCGCCTTGCGCACCTCCGAGAGCCGCTTCGCGAGCCGGTGCGCGAGCATGATCGGCAGCGGCATGAGCTCGTCCGTCTCGTTCGCCGCGTAGCCGAACATCATTCCCTGGTCGCCGGCGCCGACGCGATCCAGCGGATCCTCGTCGCCGTGCTGCTCCTCGAACGAATGGTCGACGCCCTGCGCGATGTCGGGCGACTGCTCGTCGATCGCGACGACGACGCCGCATGTGTCGGCGTCGAAGCCGTACTTCGCGCGCGTGTAGCCGATCTCGGCGACCTTGCGGCGCACGAGGCGCGGGATGTCGACGTAGATGTCGGTCGTGATCTCGCCCGCGACGACGACGAGACCGGTTGTGATGAGCGTCTCGCAGGCGACGCGGCCGTTCGGGTCCTCGGTGAGGACGGCGTCGAGAACGGTGTCCGAGATCTGGTCGGCGATCTTGTCGGGATGACCCTCGGTGACCGACTCGGAAGTGAAGGAAAAGGAGCGTTTTGGCATGGGCGGCAGGGTACCCGGGATTATTCCTCGGTCGGCTGACGACCCATCAGCCGCGCTGCCAGCTCGCCGATGCTCTGACCGGACAACACGGAGCAGACGCCCTCGGTGATCGGCAATTCCACGCCGACGCGCTGCGCCAGCTCGTGCAGGACGGGTGCGGTCGTGATCCCCTCCACCGTCTGGCCGATCTCCGCGATCGCAGCGGCCGGCGATGCACCCTGGGAGATGAGCTCGCCCGCGCGCCGGTTGCGCCCGTGCCGGCTCCAGCACGTGACGATGAGGTCGCCCATGCCGGCGAGGCCCGCGAACGTCTCCGCGCGCGCGCCGAACGCATCGCCGAGGCGCGCCATCTCGACGAGCCCGCGCGTGATGATCGCAGCCTTGCCGTTGTCGCCGAGGTCGAGGCCGTCGACCGCGCCGGCCGCAAGCGCGATCACGTTCTTCGCCGCCGCGCACAGCTCGACGCCGATGACGTCGGGATTCACGTACGCGCGGAACACGCTCGAGTTGATCGCGTGCTGGAGCTGACCGGCGAGGAAGCCGTCCTCGCTCGCGATCACGGCGGCGGTCGGCAGCCCTACCGCGATCTCCTCCGCCATGTTCGGGCCGGAGAGAACCGCGACCGAGCGCCCGCGCACGCGCGTCGACAAGCGTTCACCGGTCGCCGGGTCGAGGCCTTTCGTCAGGCTGAGGACCGGAGCGTCACCCGGCAGCGCCGCGACGACGGCGGTGAACGCAGGGCTCGGCACCGCGACGACGACGACGTCGGCGTCAGCCGGCACGTCGTC
>DASXLN010000372.1:0-2185 GCA_036496165.1 Gaiellaceae bacterium
CGGCGGCATCCGCGAAGGCGCGGTGCTCGCAACAGTCGCTGAACTCGCGGCCTAGAGCAAGACCCGGTCGCGCTCGTACGTGAGGAGCGCGGGTGCGTCGGCGGGCGCGAGCCAGCGCAGTTCGTCCACTTCCTCGTTCGGGGTGAAGCCGTCGTCGGCGATCGGGCGCATGCGCCAGTAGCGCACGCGCTTCGGGCGTCCTTTCGCGTCGACGTAGTGCGGGGTCGCGAGCTCGTCCTCGAGCTCGCAGCGAAGGCCGGTCTCCTCGTGCACCTCCCGGAGCGCGCAGTCCTCGTCCGACTCGTCGTCCTCGGCCTTCCCCTTCGGGAACGTCCAGTCGTCGTAGCGCGGCCGGTGCACGAGCAGGACGAGCCCGTCGCGGCGAACGATGCCGCCGGCCGCGCGAACCTCGGGCGTCACTCCGCCGCGTGGTCGAGCCGCTTCCAGGCCGAGCGCCAGCTCGCGCGTGCCTCGCGCCGTGCAGCGTGCTCGCGCTCGACGAGCCGGCCGGCGACGACGGCGCGGTCCGCAGAAGCTGTGGCGAGGTCGCGCAGCGCCGCTTCGGCGACGACCGAGTCCTGGTGCTCGCCGAGGACGTCCTGGAACGACTTCGCCTGCTTCACGACCTTCCCGGCACCGGCGAGCTCGTATGCGTAGCGGACGCGCTTCCCGCGCTTCCGTAGCGCGTGCAAGTCGTCGTCTGGCGCGTCGTCGGCCGTGGCGCGGACGCGCTTGCGCAGCTTCTTCAGCTGCCGGCGCGCGAGGTCGTCGAGCGACGCCTGCGAGTCGCTCTTGACCAGACCGTCGATCTCGGCGCCGAATCGATCGAGCAGCGCGAAGTAGCGCGCGCTCACGAGCGCCTTCAGCAGCGATCCGCGCGCGCTGCCGCGGCGGCGCTCGAGGACGCGCAGCATCGTGCGCGCGACGCGCTCGTCGGCCGGCTCGAGCGTTGCGATCTCGTCGCGCAGCCGGTCGATGAGGACGTCGAGGTCACGAACGGCGCCGAGCTTCTCGCCGAGCCAGCGAAGCTCCTCCGTGAACGAGGTCACGTCGTTCGTGTACAGCGGCTCGCCCGCGCGCAGGAGCGCACGCGACCTGCGAACCGCAACGCGCATGTCGTGGAGGCTCTCGGGATCGCGCCCGAGCCGCGTGCCGGGGTCGTTTGCGAGGACCGCGCGCAGCTGCGTGCGGAGCCGCGCGCGCAACGCGTCGATCGGCGCCTCCGGCGTTCGGGTGTCGGGCACCAGTCGGAGCACGCGGAAGAGCTTCGGCGTGCCATCCGTGAGGCGCGCGCCCGCGTCCTCGAGCTCGTCGGCGATCGCGTCGACCTGTTTCGGCGCGCCGTCCTTCAGCTCGATCTCGAGCTCGACGAACTCCTCGACGACCCGGAGCGCGTCCATGACGGTGACGTCGTCGATCGTCACCTCCGCGGTCGTGCCGCGCCGCGCGACGAGCGCGCCGTGCCTGCGGGTGCGGAGCTCGGCCACCGGCTTGACCGGTCCGTGGCGGAGGTGTGCCGCAAGGAGATCTGCGATCGCTTTCGGCGGTGCAGCCGGGCCGCCCGGCTCCTCCAGCTCGAGCCGCGCGTCGCCGGCCGGAAGCTTCAGCTGCCAGACGCTGCGACCGCGCTCGGTGCGGCGGCGGAGCGTGATGCCGGCCTGCGCGAGCGAGCGGTCGGCGGTGTCGTGGTACACGGATGTGAAGACGCGCGGCTCGAGCGGCTGGCCCCCGAGATCGGGGAGCTCGAACCCTTCCGGGGCCTCGAGCTTGCGCTCGTATTCGGCGAGGGCCTCCACGGGGGCTGACCTTACCGCGAGGGGCCACCGTCACCGGACCGTTACAGAATCGCCGCCCACTGTCTCAGGCGGCGCCCATAGGCTCGTCCAGAACCCTCCGTAGTGAGCACCAAGCGAAAGCGCCCCGGCCCGACGGGGCGCTTCGTTTTTAGGCGGCTTTCGAGATCTCGCTGGGCGCGTCGAAACGCGCGAGGAAGGTCGGCCGCGGCGAGCGGAGGTACGAGACGACGGCGCCCGGGGTCTTCGCACAGGGGAGCAGCGTCTTCCAGCTGTGGAGGTGCTCGGGGCGGTGGAAGTCGCCGTTCGCAACCGCCGGCAGGCCTCGCTCGGCGACCCAGCCGTACAGGTCGTGCCGGTTGAACAGCTCCCACCGGTCGACGAGGCCGCGC
>DASXLN010000373.1:0-4706 GCA_036496165.1 Gaiellaceae bacterium
GGGACGAACTTGTAGTACTGGTAGTAGAGCGGGAAGAAGAACAGCACGATCCCGCCGACGGGAAGCACGAGATGGAGCAGCGGGTTGAACTCCGCCCGCCGCCGGACCCAGTACTCCCAGATCGCGCCGGCGCAGATGAGCATGTACACGAGCACGACGACGATCACGGCGAGCGTCGCGATGAGCGAGAAGCCGATCAGTGGCCCCCATTTCCAGCCGAGGATGAGCGACAGGATGAAGGCGAACCCGCTCATGCCGATGATCGCGTTCGTCGGTGTCTTGTACTTCGGGTGCACGTGGCCGAGCGGCTTCGGCGCGAGCCCGTTCCTTGCGAGCGCGTAGAACACGCGCGTGGCAGCGTTCACCGCCGCGTTCGAGTTCGCCGCGATCGAGTTGCAGATCGCGAGGAAGACGACGACCCAGCCGGTGCCCCAGAAGACCTTGCCGAGGTTCCGCCACGGGTCGGCGCCCGTCGCCTGCGCGACGAAGTTGTTGAACCCTGCTCCGAAGACCCAGGCGTACGAGCAGAGGATGTAGAAGACGCCGATCGCGAGCGCCGAGCCGACGACGGCGAACGGCACCGTGCGTCTCGGGTTCTTCGCTTCCTCACCGAGCGGCGCCGACGCTTCGAAGCCGATGAACGCGAGGATCGCGAACACCATCCCTCGGAAGACGCCGCTCCATCCGCCGAGCGCGTTGTGCGGCTCGAACGGCTGGATGTTGAGCTTGCCCGTGTTGGAGAAGAGCATCCACAGCGCGAGCGCGCCGAACACCGCGATCTCGAACGCGCCGAGGATGACGCCGGCGGTGGTCGAGAGGCGAATGTCGCGGTATGTGAGCAGGAACACGATGACGGTCATGAGGGCGACCCAGATCCACCACTGACCGGAGTAGTGCCAGCCGGCCTCGCTGCCCATGACCTCGTGCATCGCCCAGCCGAACTCGAGGTAGAGGAACGGCGCCACGAGCGGCTCGAAGAGGATGAAGAGCCACGCGACGAAGAATCCCGCCCACGGCCCGAGCGAGCGCGCCGCATACGTGTACATCCCGCCGGCTGACGGATACTTCTTCGCCAGCTGGCCGATCGCCGTCGCGGCGCAGAGGCACGCGATGAGCGCGAGCAGCACCGACAGCGCGAGCGCCTGCTTCGCAAACGGCACCGAGATGTAGATCGAGTACGCGACGGCGGCGCCGGGTGCCATGTGCGTGATCGACTGGAACAGGACTTGGGGCAGGCCGATCGAGTGCTCGCGGAGATGCTCGAACCTGCCGCCGGAAGCTGCCTCCATGCCTCCTCCTTAAGGGAATGAAGCGTTGGGGCGAGTGTGGCCCAATCGTCGGATGCTCGTCAATCCCAGGGCGGCGGGTTGTGCACCCACCGCCCGGCGACCATCGTCGCGACCACCTCGACCTCGTCGAGCTCCTCGAAGGGATCCTTGTTCAGGACGACGAGGTCGGCCGCGCGCCCGGGCAGCAGCGTCCCGCGCGTGCGCTCGTCGTGGGAGATCCATGCCGGCGCGACGCACGTCGCGTGCAGCGCTTGCTCGAGCGTCAGCCGCTGGTCCTCGCGCCAGTGCCGCTGTACGGCGGCGATGACCCCCGCCCACGGGTCGAGCTCCTCCACGGGCGCATCCGATCCGTTCGCGAGCAGCGTGCCCGCCTCGAGCAGCGAGCGGAACGAGTACGTCCCGTCGAGCTTGTCCGGCCAGAAGCGCTTCGCCAGCTCCTCGTCGGAGGGCGCATGCGTGAACTGCACCGACGCGGCAACGCCGATCTTCGCGAACCGGGCGACGTCCTCCGGCGCGAGACACTGCGCATGCTCGATCCGCTGGCGGAGGCCGCGCGGCGCCCAGAGGTCGCGCGTCGCCTCGAACGCATCGAGCGCCTCGCGGTTCGCGCGGTCGCCGATCGCGTGCACGCCGACGGGCCAGCCCGCCTCCGCGCCGGCGCGGACGATCTCCGCGAGCTCGTCGCCGCTCGTGATGCGGACGCCGCTCCCGTCGAGCATCCACGCCGTCCGCGAGCCGAGCGTGCCGTCCATGAACACCTTCAGGTAGCCGATGCGAAGGAACGGCGACCCGAACCCGCTGCGCAGCGACAGGTCGCGCAGCTCCGGCAGCGTGTCCGCCGGCACCGACTGCCACACCCGGAGCCGCGGCTCGAGCTGCTGCCACAGCCCCGCTGCGCCGAGCCAGCCGTCCTTGTCGTGGACGCACGTGACGCCGCGCGCATGCACGACCTTGACGCCCGTGCGCATCGCGTCGAGGTACTCCGCGTCCGGGACGACGAGGTAGCGGTCCTTGAACCGCCACGCCGCCTCCTCGCGGAGGATCCCCGTCGGCTCGCCGCCCGCGTCCCGCTCGACGACGCCGCCCTCGACGTCGAGGTCGCCGCCCGCGAGCGCGAGCGCCCGCGAGTTGAGCCACAGCGAGTGGTAGTCCTTCGACCACATCGCCATCGGCTCGTCCGAGACCGCGTCGAGCGCCTCGCGCGTCGGCGGGCCGTCGGCCCAGCCGGCGTCGCGCCAGCCGTAGCCGCGTTTCCACCCGCTCGACCGAATGCGGTCGAGCGCCTCCGCGAGCGAGCCGGCGCCGTCGAGCTTCGCCTGCCGCTGCGCGAGCGCCCACGTGGGGAAGTGGACGTGCGAGTCGGTGAACCCGGGGAGGACGCAGCGTCCGCCGAGGTCGACGACCTCGGGGGACGCGAGCGCGGTCTCGTGCGTGCCGACGCCGCCGGCGATGCGGTCGCCCGCCACGGCGAGCGAGCGGGCGAGCGGCAGCGACGGCTCGAGCGTGCGGACGACTCCATTTTCGAGGATCATCTGCGCCTATGTTCGATCATGTCGGCGTCAACGTGCGGGACTACCAGGCGAGCCGCGCGTTCTACGAGGGAGCGCTCGCCCCGCTCGGCTGGACGGTCATGGCTGAATGGCCGGACCACGGAGTGGTCGGTTTCGGCGATGAGGGCCGACCCGCCTTCTGGCTCCATGAGCGCGAGCCGTACGGCACGGGGACGCACGTTGCGTTCACGTGTGCGGACCGTCCGACCGTCGACGCGTTCCACGCTGCCGGTCTCGCCGCCGGAGGCACCGACAACGGCGCCCCCGGCCTGCGGTGGTATCACGAGAACTACTACGGCGCCTTCGTCCTCGACCCCGACGGCAACAACATCGAGGCCGTCTGCCACACCGCTACTTGACCGTGACGACGAGCCGGAGGACATGGTCCTCGCCGACCGTCACGATGCCTTTCGTGTAGTCCTCGCCGGCCTTCGTCCCGAAGACATAGGTGCCGGGCTTCGTGAGGACGATCTTCGCCTTCGCGCCCATCGTGTTCATGAGCTTGCCGGTCAGCGCGACCTTGCTGCCTGTCAGCTGGATGAGCGTGTGCGGCATGACGTCGTTGTTCGTGAATGTCAGTGTGGTGCCCGCCTTGACGGTCAGCGACTGGGTCTCCTTGAGCGGCCCGTTGCCGATCGCCCACGAGTGACACCCGACCTTCACGTGCTGGATGGTGATGCCCACGTTGCTGCTGCCGGCGGCCGCTTGGCCCGCGAATGCAGCAGTAGCGGCGGCGACCGTGAGGAGAGCGAGGACAGCCTTCATGATGCGACTCCTTCCGTGAAACGTCTGGTTGGAGTGCATCGTGCGCGGGGGCCCACTCGCGGGAATCGGGCCTTCCGCGGAACCGCGCTGCGGAATTCCCGAAGACGGCACCGCCGGCCCGAGGGGCCGGCGGCTGGGTTCCTTCCCGCGGAGGAGGGAAACGAGACGAGTCTCCCGACCCGGCCGGCGGCCGCTCATCCGGGAATCCCCCGACATAAGATTTCCCCGTGGCCTGGGATCCCTTGACCGACGAGCAGCGCGAGCTCCGCGACCTCGTCCGGACGGTCGCTCGGGAGCGGGTCGCGCCGCGGGCCGCCGAGATCGACGCGTCGCACGAGTTCCCGTGGGACGTCGTCGAGCTCTTCCGCGAGAACGACATCTTCGGTCTCTTCTTCGACGAGGCCGTCGGCGGGCTCGGCACCGGAACGCTGATGGCGCTGATCGCAATCGAGGAGGTGGCGAAGGTCTGTGCGACCTCGGCGTTGATCCTCGCGGTGCAGGAGCTCGGCTCGCTCGGGCTCAAGCTCGCCGGCAGCGAGGAGCAGAAGGAGCAATGGCTGCCGAAGCTCGCGAGCGGCGAGTGGCTGTGCGCGTATGCGCTGACGGAGGCCGGCTCGGGCTCCGACTCGGCGGCGATGCGCACGACCGCGCGCCGCGACGGCGACGAGTACGTCCTCGACGGGTCGAAGCGCTTCATCACGAACGCGTCGGTCGCGAACGTCTACACGGTGTTCGCGAAGACGGATCCGTCCGCGGGGCACGCCGGCATCTCCGCCTTCGTCGTCGAGGGGGACGCGCCCGGGTTCGAGGTGACGCGGCTCGAGCCGAAGATGGGCATCGCCGGCTCGACGACGGGCGAGCTCGCCTTCGACGGCTGCCGCATTCCCGCTGCGAACCTGCTCGGCGAAGAAGGGGAGGGGTTCAAGATCGCGATGCGCATCCTCGACCGCTCCCGCCCCGGCGTCGCGGCGCAGGCGCTCGGCATCGCACAGGGCGCGACCGACTACGCGCTCGAATACGCGAAGACGCGCGAGACGATGGGCCGGCCGATCGCGCATCACCAGCTCATCCAGGCGAAGCTCGCCGACATGGAGACCGAGTG
>DASXLN010000374.1:0-8695 GCA_036496165.1 Gaiellaceae bacterium
GGGAATGTCGCCTGAACTCGGTTGCTCGGGAGTCAGCGGGTGAGGGGCATGGGCATGGCCCCGCGCGGCTTTACCGTCGCGCCTGGCTTCACGTATGCCATCACAAGGGCCTCGACCGGAGCGAGATCCGGCGGAAGCGCCACGCCCATGTGGTCGCGAAAAGCCTCCAGTCCGTCGACGACGCGGCGCCTCTCGGAGAGGCCGTGGCGGCGATAGAAGGTAATAGCAGGCTCGTTCGCCGCCGCGACGAGCAACATGTACGAGTCGCCCGGTCGCAAGCGGTCGTGCAGCGTGGCCATCAGAGTGCTACCGACACCGGCGCGCTTCACCTCGGGGCGCACGTAGATCCGGTGGAGTTCGGGCTCCGGCCCAAAAGAGTCATAGTGAAGGAAGCCCGCAAGTTCGTTGCCGGAGTAGGCGACGAGGAAGTGGGCGTCAGCGGAGCCTCGGCAGCACGCGATGCAGTTTTCAAGGCTCTCGACAGAGTAGATCTGCTCCACGATCGTTTCGATCGTGGCCATCTCGAACCAGGCCTCATGCAGTAGTCGGTAGGCGTCCGCACCCACAGCAGTGATCGCCGCAGCATCCTCGACCTTCGCGTCGAGGACGACGACCGTCGGCACCTCGCTCTCCACTGCCACACTCTGACCCTTCGAGTCCGACAGAGTCAACGCCGAGCCTTCGGTTGCGCGAGCGTCTTCTCGCTCGACACGCCGCGGCTTTCGGAGAGCTCTAGAGGAAGCTGCGGATCGCGTCGCGGTCGACGCGGAGCTCGATGACGCCGCTCGAGCCGTCGATCTGGTCGATCGTGTCGGCCGGGACGAGTCGGCGGCGGCGCGAGAAGAGGCCCGCCTTGACCGAGAGCGCGTCCGGGACGTCGGGCGCCGTGCCGTACATCGGGCATTCGACCTTGCCCACGAGCCGGCCGTGCCTGTCGGACACGATGTAGCCGGCGGTGCGGCGGAGGTCGATGGCGAGGGCGCTCATGTGAGTGACGCTATTCCCGGCCTGCAAGGTTTTTTGCAGGGTTGGCGTAAAAGGTTTGTTAACGGCCCCCTGATTCCTCCCCCTACGATTCGCCGGGTGAATGCGACGGAGCGGCATCTGCGCCTGCTGACGGAGACGACGGCGGCGGTCAACTCGACGCTCGACCTCGAGGAGGTCCTCCACCTCATCGCCACCCGGGTGGCCGAGGCGCTCCACGCCGATGCCTGCTTCGTCTACCTCTACGACGACCGGACCGACGAGCTCGTGCTCCGGGCGACGTACGGGACGAGCGTCGACGAGATGACCCGCCGCCCGCGCCTCCGTCCCGGCGAGGGCATCACGGGCAATGCCGCCGCCGAACGTGCCCCCGTGATGATTCCTGCTCAGGCTCATCTGGATCCCCGGTTCAAGCACTTTCCGAACCTGCCGGAGTCGCAGTACGAGTCGATCCTCGCCGTGCCGATTCTCGTGCACGGGGAGAAGCTCGCCGGCGCGCTGAACGTGCGCACGCGCGCGGCCCGCGAGTACGACGCCGCCGAGATCGAGCTCGTCGAGTCCATCGCCGACCAGGTCGCCCAGACGATCGTGCACGCGCAGCTGTATGCGCAGGCGCAGCGTCGCGTCGCGGAGCTCGAGGCGCTCGCCCGCATCTCGGAGGCGGTGTCGGAGTCGCTCTACCTCGAGGAGTCGCTCGAGGCGATCGTGAAGACGACGATGGACGCGGTATCGGCGACCGGCGCAGCACTCGTGCTCGAGGACGGCCGCATCGCGTGGCCGGAGGGACGCGCCGGCGCGTACGCCGTGCGGACGCCGCTTCGCTGGCGCAGCCGCCAGATCGGCGAGCTCGTCGCCGACCGAGACGCCCCGTTCTCCGACGACGACCGTGCGCTGCTCGAGGCGATCGCGCACCACGCGGCGGTCGCACTCGAGCACGGCCGCGCCGTCATGCGCGGTGTGCTCGCGCAAGAGATCCACCATCGCGTGAAGAACAACCTTCAGACCGTGGCCTCGCTGCTTCGCCTGCAGGCGCGTGCGGACGACGTCGACCCGCGCGAGGCGCTCGAGCATTCCGTCAACCGCATCCTCGCGATCGCCGCCGTGCACGAGGTGCTGACGGAGCAGCGCGAGGAGGACGTCGACCTCGCCGACCTCATCGACCGCCTCCGCTCGACGATCGTGCAAGGGCTCGGCGCCGGCCGTGACGTGAAAGCGAGCCTCGAGCCGGTCTCTCTCGCGGGCCAGCGCGCGACCGCGCTCGCCCTCGTCTTCAGCGAGCTGCTCCAGAACGCACTCGAGCACGGTGCCGGCGACGTGCGCATCGAGCTCGAGCGCCGCGACGGCACTGTCGTGCTCGCGATCGCCGACGAAGGATCGGGTCCAGGCGCGGCGTCCATTGGCACCGGGCTCTCGATCGTGCGCGCGCTCGTGCGCGACGAGTTGCAGGGATCATTCGATCTGCGCAGCGACCGCGGCACCCGCGCTGAGGTCGTGTTCCCGGCGTGAGGACGCGCGAGGTGATCATCTTCGTGCGCCGCGGCGACGAGCTGCTCGTCGTCCACCGCTCGCCCGAGAACGGCGCGTACTGGCACAGCATCGCCGGCGGCGTCGAGGAGGGCGAGTCGGACGCCGATGCGGCCGTGCGCGAGCTCCGCGAGGAAACGGGGCTCGACACGACCGTCGAATCCCTCGCGCGCCCGTTCGACTACGACGGCATGCACGTCGAGGCGTACGTCGCCGACGCGCCCGCAGGATGGGAGCCGACGCTCGACTGGGAGCACGACGAGTACCGCTGGTGCACGCGTGCCGAGGCGGTCGAGCTGCTGTTCTGGCCCGAGCCGAAAGAGATCGCGCGGTCGCTGTGATCATCCGCCTCCGCAATGCTGTGCGCGCATGAAGATCCTCGTGGCCGAAGACGAGACGATCATCCGCCTCGATCTGAAGGCGATGCTCGAGCAGGCCGGCTTCGAGGTGTGCGCCGAGGCACGCGACGGCGAGGAGGCGGTCACGCTCGCGCGCTCCGAGGAGCCCGACCTCGCGATCATGGACGTGAAGATGCCGAAGCTCGACGGCATCGAGGCTGCGCGGCGCATCCTCGACGAGCGGCCGATCCCGATCGTGATGCTCACCGCGTACGGACAGGAGGAGCTCGTCTCGCGCGCCGTCGAGGCCGGCGTCTTCGGCTATCTCGTCAAGCCGTTCCGCGAACAGGACCTCCTGCCGGCGATCGCCGCAGCGCGCGCGCGCCACGACGAGCTGCAGGCGCTGCGCGAAGAAGCGGAGTCGCTGGCCGATGCACTCGCCGCCCGAAAGGTGATCGAGCGCGCGAAGGGCCTGCTGATGGAGAAGGAGAAGCTGTCGGAGCAGGACGCATTCGCGCGACTGCGCAAGGCGAGCCAGGCTTCCGGACGCCCGCTCAAGGTGATCGCCGAAGCCGTCGTCGCGACCCTCGGCACGCCGGAGTGACGGAGGAGCATCCCAACGCGGCGCTCACCCGCCGCGTGTTCGAGCACGGGTTCGGCCGCGACCCGAAGGTGATCGCGGCCGCGCTCGCGCGCGACGTCGTCTGGCGCGTCCCCGGCAACACCGCCATGAGCGGCGAGTACCGCGGCCCACGCGAGGTCGTCGAGTTCCTTCGACGCACGGGGCTCGAAACCAACGGGACATACCGGAGCAAGCTCCACACCGTGCTCGCGGACGACGACTGGGCGATTGCGATCTATCGCGCGTACGGAACGCGAAACGACATCGACCTCGACGTCGACCAGGCGCTCGTCATCCGGTGCGAGGACGGCCGATGGAAGGAGATCACCGCCGTCCCGCTCGACTCAGCATTCGATGCGTTCTGGGCCTGAGCCGTTCGACAGTCCCGATGTCGAGGTGCTGACGACCGCGCAGCAGGCCGAGATGCGCGGCATCTATGCGGGCGAGGCCGACATCGGCCCAACGCGCGAGGCGGCGATGTTCGTCGAACCGGACGGGATCTTCCTCGTCGTGCGTGACGACGAGGGGATTACTGTCGCTTGCGGCGGCGTCGCGCGCTTCGACGAGACGCGCGGCGAGCTGAAGCGCATGTACGTCGTCCCGGCCGCGCGCGGGCGCGGGCTCGGCCGGCGCCTGCTGGTCGACCTCGAAGACGCCGCGAGGAGACTTGGCTACCGCGCGCTCGTGCTCGAGACGGGCGACCAGCAGCCGGAAGCACTCGGCCTCTATGAGTCGTCGGGCTACGAGCGCATCCCGTGCTACCCGCCGTACGACTCACGCGCGCTCAGTCTGTGCTTCGAAAAGCCTCTCCCACCGCGCGAGTAGCGCTGTGAGCCCGTCGCGCGCGAGCTTGTGCGCGGCGAGGGCGTCGACGTCCGACCAGTCGCTCGCGAGCTTCGCCTCGAGCTCGGCCACCTCGGCCTCCTTCGCCGCGATCTCGGCCTCGATGCGCTGCAGCTCGTTCGGCTGCTGCTTCTTCGTGGGCTTCGGCGCTTTCTGCTTCGGCGGCTTCGGCTCGGGCTGAGCCGCCCGCGCCGCCCGCTCCTCGCGCCGGCGGAGCATCTCGGCCCAGCCGCCGTCGTACGCATGCAGCTCGCCGTTCTCGATCGCGAGCGTGCGCTCGGCGATCGCGTCGAGCAGCGCGCGGTCGTGCGAGACGAGCAGCACCGTTCCCGGGAACGCGTCGAGCGCGGCCTCGAGCGCTTCGCGGCTGTCGAGGTCGAGATGGTTCGTCGGCTCGTCGAGCACGAGGAAGTTCGCGCCGGATGCGACCGTGACCGCGAGCGCGAGCCGCCGCCGCTCGCCGCCGGACAGCACCGCCACCTGCTTCTCGTGGTCGGTCCAGCCGGAGAAGAGGAAGCGGCCGAGCAGCGACTGCGCGTCGGGGCGCGACAGGCCCGTCATCGTCTGCACGCACTGGAGCACCGAGCCGCGCGTGTCGAGCTCCATCTCCTGCTGCGAGAAGTAGCCGACCTGGACGCCGTGCCCGATGCGCACTCCGCGCTCGTTCACGATCGCCTCCAGGAGCGTTGTCTTGCCGGATCCGTTCGGCCCGACGAGCGCGACGTGCTCGCCGCGCTCGAGCGCGAAGCTCGCGTTCGCGAGTAACACGCGGTCGCCGATCGTGAGCTCGAGCCCGTCGGCTTCGATGACCGTCCGGCCGCTGCGCGCCGGCTTCAGGAACTCGAAGCCGAGCGTCTTGCTGCGACGGCCGAGCAGCGCGACCTCGTCGGCGGCATCGGCGCGCTCCTGCTGGAGCCGGCCGATGTGCGTGAGCTTCGCCTGCGCCTGCTTCGCCTTGTCCTTCTTGGCGCGGAAGCGCTCGACGAAGCGCTCGAGCCGCGCGATGTCGGCCGCGACGCGCGCCACCTCCTTCTGCGCGTGCAGCGCGCGGGCCGCCTTCTCGCGGCGCCACACGTGCCACGGGCCGGGGAAGAACGTCGCGCGGCCGGCGGCGAGCTCGAGCGTCGCCGTCGTCACCGCTTCGAGGAACCAGCGGTCGTGCGCGACGAGGATGACGGCCGCGTCGATCGACTGCAGCTCGCGCTCGAGCCATTCGAGGCTCGCCACGTCGAGGTGGTTCGTCGGCTCGTCCAGGAGCAGAAGGTCGGGATCGCCGCCGAGCGCGCGCGCAAGGGAGGCACGCGTCAGCTCGCCGCCGGAGAACGTCCGCAGCTGACGGTCGAGGTGCTCGTCGGCGAACCCAAGCCCGCGCAGGACCGAGGTGGCACGGTCGCGCCAGCCGTAGCCGCCCGCGTGCTCGAGCCGCGCCTGCGCCGACGCATACCGGTTCAGCGTCGCCTGGTCGTGGATGCCGCTCGCCATCGCCTGCTCCAGCTCCTGGAGCTCTCCCTCCAGCGCCACGAGATCGCGGGCTCCGGAGAGGACGTACTCCCGCAGCGTCACGTTCTGCTCGAGCGGCGGCCGCTGGTCGTGGAGGGCGACCCGCGTCCCCTTCTCGAACGCCAGCTCGCCGCCGTGCTTCTCGGTCTGTCCCGCGAGGATCCGGAGGAGCGTCGTCTTCCCGGCGCCGTTCGGGCCGGAGAGGGCGACGCGGTCGCGGCGCTCGACGCTGAACGAGACGCCGTCGAAAAGCAACGATCCGGATACCTCCTTGCGAAGATTCGACGCGATCACGACAGCCATGGCGCACCAAGGGTAGTGCGGGGCATATCGTTCCCCCCGTGGCCGCCACCGAGCTCGAGCAGAAGTCGATCGACACCATCCGGACGCTCGCCATGGACGCCGTCCAGCAGGCGAATGCCGGGCACCCGGGAACGGCGATGGCTCTCGCGCCGCTCGCCTACCTCCTCTACACGGAGGTGATGAACCACAATCCCGCGAATCCGCAGTGGCCGAACCGCGATCGGTTCGTCCTCTCCGCCGGCCACGCGTGCATCCTCCAGTACGCCGCGCTCCACCTCGCCGGCTACAACCTCTCGCTCGAAGAGCTGAAGCGCTTCCGGCAGTGGGAGTCGCTCACGCCCGGCCATCCCGAGGTACATCACACCCCCGGCGTCGAGGTGACGACTGGGCCGCTCGGCCAGGGATTCGCCAACGGCGTCGGCTTCGGGTTCGCAGAGCGGTACCTCGCCGAGATGTTCAACCGGCCGTACAACGAGATCGTCGACCACCGCGTCTACTGCATCTGCTCCGACGGCGACCTCATGGAGGGCGTCTCGAACGAGGCGGCGTCGATCGCCGGCACGAACGGCCTCGGCAAGCTCATCTACTTCTACGACGACAACCACATCACCATCGACGGCACGACATCGCTGTCGTTCACCGAGGATCGCGGCGCGCGCTTCGAGGCGCAGGGCTGGCACGTCCAGCACGTCGACGACGCGAACGACCTCGACGCGTTCCGCGCGACGATCGCGAACGCGCAGGCGGAGACGGCCAAACCGTCCCTCATCATCGTCCACTCGCACATCGCGTTCGGCGCGCCGCACGCCGTCGACACGGCGAAAGCGCACGGCTCGCCCCTCGGCGAGGACGAAGTGCGTGCGACGAAGGTCGCGCTCGGGTGGGACCCGGACAAGAAGTTTGTCGTGCCGCAAGATGTCGCCGAGCACTTCAGCCAGATCGAGCGCGGGCTCGCGCTCGAGGACGCATGGCAAAAGTCGTTCAGCGCGTGGTCGGCGAAGTACCCGCGCGAGCGGGAGCGTTGGGACCAGGTGCACACCGGCAAGCCGCTCCCCGGCTGGGAGAGTGCGCTGCCGACATTCGAGCCGGGCGAAGAGGTGGCGACGCGCGATGTCGGCGCGAAGGTCATGGGCGCGCTCATGCCGTACACGCCGACGATGATCGGCGGCGCCGCAGACCTCGTCGAGTCGACGAAGACGGAGTTCAAGGGCGGCGGCGTCTTCTCCGCGACGCACGCGGGCAGGAACATCGCGTTCGGGATCCGCGAGTTCGCGATGGGCGCGATCGTCAACGGCATCTCGCTCCACGACGGGATGCTGAAGCCGTACGGCTCGACGTTCCTGATCTTCAGCGACTACATGCGCAACGCGGTGCGCCTCTCGGCGCTCTCACGTCTGCAATCGCTGTGGGTCTGGACGCACGATTCGGTCGGCCTCGGCGAGGACGGCCCGACGCATCAGCCGGTCGAGCAGTACGCCTCGCTGCGCGCGATCCCGTTCCTGTGGTTCATGCGACCCGCCGACCCGACGGAGACCGTCGGCGCGTGGAAGGTCGCGATGGAGCGCGAGGACGGCCCGGTCGCATTCGCGCTCACCCGGCAGAAGGTGCCGACCCTCGAGGGCACATCGATCGACGGCGTTGCCCGCGGCGCGTACGTCGTGCACGACCCCGGCGACGATCCCGAGCTCATCCTCATCGCGACCGGCTCCGAGGTCGCGCTCGCGGTCGAGGCGGCGACGCAGCTCGACGTGCCGGCGCGTGTCGTCTCGATGCCGTGCTGGGAGCTTTTCGAGGCGCAGCTGTCCGAGTATCGGGACGAGGTCCTGCCGCCGGACGTGAAGGCGCGGCTCTCGATCGAGGCCGGCGTCGCGCTCGGCTGGCACAAGTGGGTGGGCGACCACGGCGACTCGATCTCGATCGAGCACTACGGCGCGTCCGCCCCCGGCCCGACCGTCCTCGAGAAGTTCGGCTACACCGCCGACAACGTCGTCGCCCGCGCCCTTGCGCTGCGCGAACGCGTGAGCTGATGAACGTCGCCGTTGCCTTCGACCACCGCGGCGTCCATCTCCGAGAGGTCGTCCTGGAGACGCTGCGCGACGCCGGGCACGAGATCGTCGACCTCGGCACCGACACCGACGCGGTGCGGATCGACTATCCCGACAAGGCGCGCGAGATCGGCGAGGCGGTGCTCGACGGCCGAGCCGAGCGCGGCGTGCTCGTCTGCGGCTCCGGCGTGGGCGCGGCAGTCGCCGCGTGCAAGGTCGCCGGCATCCGCGCTGCCATCTGCCACGACGTCTACTCCGCCCACCAAGGCGTCGAGCACGACGACATGAACGTGCTCTGCCTGGGCTCCGAGGTCGTCGGCCCGAGCCTGAGCGCCGACCTCGTGCGCACGTTCCTCGGTGCGACGTTCGTCAACGAGGGCAGATACGTGGAGAGGCTGAAGAAGGTCGAGGCAATGGAAAGGGCGATGGCACATGGCTGAGTCGAGATTGCACGAGCTCTCGAAGCACGGACAGTCGGTCTGGATCGACTACCTCTCGCGCGACATGCTCGAGGAGGGCGAGCTCGCGCGGATGAT
>DASXLN010000375.1:0-3024 GCA_036496165.1 Gaiellaceae bacterium
CCCGCCGCGAACGCGACGACGAGCCGGACCGCCATCAGTCGAGCCGCGCGAGCAGGTCGTCGATGCGCGCGTCCATCTCCGGATCGAGCGACGAACCGGTACTCGCCTCGGTCTCGGGCTCGCGCTTCCGGCTCCAGCGCCACACGCCGAGCGCGAGCAGCGCCGCGCCGCCGAGGACGCCGCCGAGCGGCAGCCACCACGCGAGCAGGTCGAAGCCCTTGTGCGGCGGCGCCGCGAGGATGCCCTGGCCGAAGTTGCCGACGAGCTCCCGTTCGATCTGCTGGGCCGTCCAGCACTGCGCGATCCGCCGGGAGATCTGCGCCTTGATCTGCTGCGCCGCCGGCGCCTCCGACATGTCGAGCGTCGTGTGGCACGTCGGGCACATGATCTGGCCCTCGAGATACGAGAGCGAGGTCTTCGGATGTGCACACGCGGACGCCGGGCCGGCGAGCGCGAGCGCGGCCGCCGCCACGGCGAGGACGCGGAGCGTCACTGGTCGAGCGCCGCCCGGATGCCGCTGCGGAACGCGGACGCCTGGTTCGTGATCGTCCCGATGATGTGCGAGCCGACGAGGTGGCCGGTGCGGTCGACGAAGTACGTCTCCGGCACGCCGGTCAGCCCGTAGCGGTCGCCGACGAGCCCGGAGCCGTCCTGCACGGTCGGGTACGTGATGCCGTGGTGCGTGAGGAAGGTGCGCGCGTCGCTCGTCACGTCGTGGTAGTCGACGCCGACGAAGACGACGCCCTGCGAGCGGTACTGCTGCCACGCCTGCTCGAGCATCTTCGCCTCGCCCTTGCACGGCACGCACCACGACGCCCAGAAGTTGATGACGACAGGCTTGCCACGGAGCGACGCGAGATCGATGTTGCCGGCACCGTCGACACGCCGCAGCGTGAAGTTCGGCGCCGGGCCGCCGATCTTCGGCGCGTGCGTCTGGTGCGTCAGCCGCCAGACGAGCAGCCCGAGCAGCCCGGCGACGGCGCCGAGCGCGACCACCTGCCCGGTGAGCTTCAGCGATCGCGTCACGACGCCACGATGAAGACCGGCGTCCCGACGGTGACGTGGTCGAACAGCCACTCGGCGTCCGGGACGAGCATGCGGATGCAGCCGTGCGACTCGGAGTATCCGATCGACGCCGGCTCGTCGGTGCCGTGGATGCCGACACCGGGCGCGTCCAGCCCCATCCAGCGCGTTCCGAGCGGGTTGTTCGGGCCCGGCGGCACCGGCTTGAGCCCCTTGGCCCACGCGTCCTGCGTCGGTGGGTACCAGGTCGGGTCCTTCCACCTGACGACGATCTGGAAGCGGCCGAGCGGCGTCGGGTAGATCGCCTGGCCGGTCGCGACGTGGAACTGCCGGACGTAGTGGTCGCCGCGGTACAGCGTCAGCAGGTTCGACCCGCGGCGGATGACGATGACCGGGCCGATGCTCGCCGTCTGCGGCGCGAGCCTCGTCGCCGGCACGCGGATCGGCGCCCGCGTCCCGTGGGCGATCTCGTCGCTCAGCAGGTCGACCGTCTGTCCCTGCTGGATGCGGAGGCCGACCTGCGGCGGCGTCACGACCGGCCGGAAGTGCTTGAGCAGCAGGCGGGGGTTGCTCGCCGGCCTGTTCATCCGGCGGGCGAGCTGCGCGACGTAGGCGGCGACGCGCGCCCGGGCGAACACGGCGCGGAAGCCGAGCGACGTCCCCGGCGGGACGGTGAGCGCCTTCGCGACCGCCGTGTCGGCCCAGACCTTCGCGCCGAGCGCCCCCGGCGAGACCTTGACCACCGTCCGGCCGACCTTCAGGACGACGGGGCGCGAGAACCGCTGGAGGACGAGCGCCGTCGCGGCGTCGGCGGTGAGACCGCCGATCGGGATGCCGCCGAGGACGACGCCGTCGGGCACGGCGGAGGAGCCGTCGGCGCCGGCCGCGGGCACGGCGACGCAGGCGAGGACGACCGAGAGGAGGAGAACCGCGCGTTTCACGGCTCGAAAAGGTTACCGAGGCCCTTCAGCTTCGGCGAATGACGACGACGGCGAGATCGTCGTCGAGCTCGCCGTCGGCGAACGCGCGGGCGTCCTCGGCGATGGCGCTCGCCAGCGCCTGCGGCTCCAGCTCGCGGTGGGCGCGGAGCAGCCCGTCGAGGCGCTCGACCCCGTACAGCTCTCGCCGCCGGCGCGCCTCGATGACCCCGTCGGTGTAGACCACGATCGTCGCGCCGGGCGGAAGCTCCTGCCGGCGCTCCTCGTACCGCTGGCCCGGCTCGATGCCGAGCGCGAGGCCGCCCGCCTCGAGCGCGAACACGCTGCCGTCCCGGAGAAGCACACGCGGTGGCGGATGGCCGGCACTTCCACACGCGACCTGGCCGCGGGCGCCGTCGATCGCGAGGTACGCCATCGTGATGAACTTGCCCGGCGCGATCTCGTCGACGATCACCTCGTTCGCGGCCGCGAGAAACTCGCCAGGCTCCGGATGCTCGCGCGCGAGCGAGCGGAACACGAACTTCGCCATCGCCATGTCGGCGGTCGCTTCGACGCCGTGCCCCGTCACGTCTCCGAGCACGACCGCGAGCCGGCCGTCGTCGAGCATGACGAAGTCGTAGATGTCGCCGCCGACGTCGACGCGCGCCGACGACTCGTACACCTCGCCGACCTCGAGACCGGACGTCGGCGGGCGCGTCCGCGGCAGGAGCGATCGCTGCATCGTGTCCGCGAACTCCTTCTGCTGCTGGTAGAGGCGCGCGTTGTCGATCGCCAGCGCGGCCTGTCCGGCGATGGCGACGGCGGCGTCCATCGTCTGGTTGCTGATCGGGCTTCCCGGCCGGAACGAGAGGATCCCGAGCGACGCGATCACCTCGGCGGGCGTCGCGACCGGGACCACCGCGCCCGTCCATCCCTTCTCGAGAAACGGGTCGAGCAGCTCGTTCGCCGTGCGACGCCGCAGACGGTGCGGTGCGCGCTCGCGGAAGAGGCGCTGCGCAGCCGTCGCGCCGAACGGCTGCGGCTGCCAGAGGACAGCGCGCACCGCGTTCGCGAGCCCGACGTC
>DASXLN010000376.1:0-6151 GCA_036496165.1 Gaiellaceae bacterium
CGCGCTGGAAGATCCGATCCCCGCGCGCACGAACGGCCAGCTCGACGGCCGTGTCGACGTCGCGATCGTCGGCGCCGGCGTGACCGGATGCAGCGCTGCGCTCCGGCTCGCCGAGGCGGGCCTGAGCGTGCGCGTCCACGACAGCCGCGGGATCGCGGAAGGCGCGAGCGGCCGCAACGGCGGCTTCGCGCTGCGCGGAGGCGCCGCACGGTACGACGTCGCGCGCGAGACGTACGGCGAGGAGCTCTCGCGTGCGCTCTGGCGCTGGACCGAGGACACGCTCGAGCGCATGGACGAGCTCGCGGGCGACGCGCTGCGGCGTCCGGGCAGCTACCGGCTCGCAGCCGACGAGGAGGAGCGCGAGAACATCCGCGCCGAGTTCGACGCGCTGCATGCCGACGGGTTCGCCGCCGAGTGGATCGACGAGTTTCCCCGTTTCCACGGAGCGATTCACCACATCGGCGACGGCACGATCCAGCCGGCGCGGTTCGTGCGCAGGCTCGCCGCTCGTGCCGCCGATGCCGGCGTCGAGTTCCGCGAGCACGACCCGGTCGAGCACGTCGACGCGCTCGACGCAGAGCGCGTGCTCGTCGCGACCGACGGCTACGGCCGCGACCTCGTCCCGGAGTTGTCCGACGCGTTGTGGCCGGCGCGCGGGCAGGTCGTCGTCAGCGAGCCGCTCGACGGGGTGCTCTACGACCGCCCGCACTACGCGCGGCAGGGCTTCGATTACTGGCAGCAGTTGCCCGACCGGCGGCTCCTGCTCGGCGGCTTCCGCGACGTCTCGATCATGGACGAGCTCACCGACGTCGAGGAGACGACGCCGCCGATCCAGGCGTCACTCGAGCGCTTCCTCGGCGAACTGAGCGACGGCGAGGCGCGCATCAGCCACCGCTGGGCCGGGATCTTCGCGCTGACGCAGGACATGCTGCCGCTCGCGGGCCCGGTTCCCGGCCGGGACGCGGTATGGATCGCCGCGGGCTATTCCGGGCATGGAAACGTCATGGGATTCGGCTGCGGACGCCTCGTCGCCGAGGCGATGCTCGGGGAGGAATCGGGACTTCTCGAGCTCTTCGATCCCGCCCGCTTCGCCTAGCGGCAATGAGGGGAATGGTCCGGTGGATGATGACTCCCCGACGCGTCGCCACGGCCGGCGCGACGCTGCTGCTCATCGCGGTGATCGTGGGCATCGTTCTGCACAACAAGCCGAAGCCGCAAGCCGCACCGCCGCCGGTGACGACCACGGTTGCGCCGCCCCCGCCGACGACGACGGTCGCGCCGCCCCCGACGACGACGACCGCGCCTCCGCCGCCGCCGAAGCCGATCCCGATGTCGTTCGAGGACGGCGGCGCCATCATCGTCCACACGCACGACGCGGATCCGGTCTCGCTCGGCCAGCAGCTCCGCGCCGCCGGCTTCGGCTGGGTCGCTGTCGACCTTGCGCCTGACAACCCGCCCGACCCCGGCTGGATCGAGCGCTTCGAGCAGGCGAGCGGCCTCGCCGTCGGTGGCTGGAGCGTGCTCGGCGACGACCCGGCGGCCGACGCCGCGTACGTCGTCTCGGAGATCCACCAGAACGGGTTGTCGTTCTACATCGCCGACGCGGAGGCGCCGTACCAGGCGGACCCAGGGCGGTCGCAGCAGTTCGTCGACGCCTTCCGCGCGGCAGAGCCGAACCTCCCTGCCGGTCTGTCATCGCTCTGCGATGCGGCGGGGATCGGGCTCACGGCCTGGGCGAACGCCGGCTTCGACTTTCTGCCGCAGGCGTACGTCAACGACTTCGGCGCGGGCGTCGCGCCGGCCGCATGCGTCCACGCTGCGGCACCGTGGTTTCCCGCATCGCGGGTGCATCCCACCGTCGGCAGCTACCACGGTCTGCGGGGCTGGTTTGCTCCCGGGCGGTACGTCCGCCTGCTCGCCGAGGCGGGGACGACCGGCTTCTCCGTCTACCCGGCGGAGACGGCGATGACGTCGCAGGGCTGGCAGACGTACGGCGACGCGATCGCATCGCGGCATATCGCCAACCGGCCCAGTTAGAGCGTCTTGACGTCCTGGATGAGCTTGTCGATCGACTGCTTCGCGTCGCCGAAGAGCATGACCGTCTTCGGGTTGTAGAAGAGCGGGTTCTCGATGCCGGCGAATCCCGGGTTCATCGAGCGCTTCAGCACGACGACGGCCTGTGCCTTGTCGACGTCGAGGATCGGCATCCCGTAGATCGGGCTGCCCTGGTTCGAGCGCGCGTCGGGATTGACGACGTCGTTCGCGCCGACGACGAGCGCGACGTCGGTGCGCGAGAACTCCGGGTTGGCGTCGTCCATCTCCTTCAACTGCGGATACGGCACGTTCGCCTCGGCGAGAAGCACGTTCATGTGGCCGGGCATGCGGCCGGCGACGGGGTGGATCGCGTACGTCACCTCGACGCCTTTTGCCTCGAGGAGGTCGGCGAGCTGGCGCACGTCGTGCTGCGCCTGTGCGACCGCGAGGCCGTAGCCGGGGACGAACACGACCTTGTGCGCATACGCGAGCATGACGGCGACGTCCTCGGCGCTCGCGGAACGCACCGTGCCGCCGTCGCCTGCGGCAACCGCTGCTGCCGCCGCCGTCACTTGCCCGAACGCGCCGAAGAGGACGTTGCCGATCGAGCGATTCATCGCGCGGCCCATCATCAGCGTGAGCAAGGTGCCGGACGCGCCGACGAGCATGCCGCTGACGATGAGCACGTTGTTCTCGAGCTCGAAGCCGCCGACCGCGACTGCGAGGCCGGTGAACGCGTTGAGCAGTGAGATCACGACCGGCATGTCGGCGCCGCCGATCGGGAGGACGAAGAGCACGCCGAAGAGGGAGCCGCCGGCGAGGACGGCCCACAGCAGCCACTGGTCCTGCACGCCGGCGGCGAGCGCGACGCCGAGCGCGACGCAGACCGCGAGCAGGACGAGGTTCACGACCTTCTGGCCCGGATACGTGATCGGCCGGCCCCCGATGAGCTCCTGGAGCTTCGCGAACGCGATCATCGATCCGGAGAACGAGATCGCGCCGATGAGGCCGGAGAGCGCGATCGCGATGAGGATGTCGACCGTCGGCTTCCCCGGCTCGGGGAGGAGGCGATGGAGCTCGCCGAGCGCGATCAGGGACGCCGCGCCGCCGCCGACGCCGTTGAACAGCGCCACCATCTGCGGCATCGCGGTCATCTTCACGCGGCGCGCGGCAACCGCACCGAAGCCGCCGCCGATCGCCATCGCGATCGCGATCGCCCACCACGAGTTGCCGCCCGTCTTGATCCACGTGACGACGATCGCGAGCACCATGCCGGCGGCGCCGATCTGGTTGCCGCGACGCGCGCGCGCCGGATCTGAGAGATAGCGGAGCGCGAGGATGAACGTCACGATCGTGATGAGGTAGAGCAGGTTCGAGACGTTCGTGCTCACTGCTCGTCCGTCTTCTTCGGCGGCTCGCGCTTCTTGAACATCTCGAGCATGCGGTCCGTGACAACGAAGCCGCCGACGACGTTCGCCGACCCGAGGACGACCGCGAGGAAGCCGACGATCCAGAGGAACGGGCCCTTGTGGTGCAGGCCGAGCACGAGCATCGCGCCCACGACGACGATGCCGTGGATCGCGTTCGTCCCCGACATGAGCGGCGTGTGCAGGAGCGCCGGCACCTTCGAGATCACCTCGAAGCCGAGGAAGATCGCGAGCACGAGGATCGTCACCTCGAAGACCAGGAGCATGTTGTGGCTCATGCGGTCGCTGCCTCCTTCTTGCCGGCGACGCATGCGCCGGCGGTGATCTCGTCCGACCAGTCGAGGTTCAGCTGTCCCTCGGGCGCCAGATGGAGCAGCAGCGCCTGCACGTTGCGCGAGTAGAGCATCGACGCGTGGTACGGCATCGTTGACGGCAGGTTCGTCAGCCCGACGAGCGTGACTCCGTCGCGCACCGCGACCTCGCCGGGGACGGTCAGCTCGCAGTTGCCGCCGGTCTCGGCGGCGAGGTCGACGATGACCGAGCCGGGGCGCATCGCCTGCACTGCGGAGGCCGGGATGATCTTCGGCGCCGCGCGCCCGGGCACTGCCGCCGTCGTGATGACGACGTCGAACTCGGCGATCCGCGCCTCGAGCGCCGCCTGCTGCGCCTGCATCTCTTCGGGCGTGAGCTCGCGCGCGTAGCCGCCCTCCGCCTCGGCGCCGGTGACGCCGAGGTCGAGCCAGTTCGCGCCGAGGCTCTCGATCTGCTCGCGCACGACCGGGCGAACGTCGAAGCCGGTGACGACGGCGCCGAGACGGCGTGCGGTCGCGATCCCCTGCAGGCCTGCGACGCCCGCGCCGATGACGAGCACCTTCGCGGGCGGGACGGTGCCTGCGGCGGTCATGAGCATGGGGAAGAAGCGGGGGAGATGCTCGGCGGCGAGAAGCGCGGCCTTGTAGCCGCCGACGGTCGCCTGCGACGAGAGCGCGTCCATCGACTGGGCGCGGGTTATGCGCGGGACCGACTCCATCGCGAACGCGATCACGCCGCGGGAGGCGAGCGCCTCGACGCCCTCGCGGTCCGCGAGCGGATCGAGGAAGCCGATGAGCAGCTGCCCGTCGCGCAGTTGCGCCGGGTCGGGCCGCCGCACAGCGACGACGACGTCGGCGTCCCAAGGCGAGCCGGTCGACGCGCCCGCGTCGGTGTAGGCAGCGTCCGGGAACGATGCGGCGTCGCCCGCGCCGGCCTCGACGACGACGTCGAAGCCCGCTCCCGCGAGCTTGCCCGCCGTCTCGGGCACAAGGGCGACCCTGCGCTCTCCAGGCGCCGTTTCACGCGCGACTCCGACCCGCATCGGTGCCAACTCTATTCAGGCGGGCGGCGGGGAGTGTGCGGGACTTCCCCGATCTTCCCTCCGTAGACTGGCGCCACGTGACGCACTTCATCACCCAGCATGGGCTTCCGCTCCTGTTCCTCGTGGTGATGATCGAGTCGTTCGGCGTGCCGCTCCCGGGCGAGACGGCGCTCATCCTGTTCGGCGTCCTCGCGTCGGAGGGCCACTACAACATCGCGGCCGTGATCGCTGTGGCCGCCGCCGCCGCGATCGTCGGCGACAACCTCGGCTACTGGATCATCGGGCGCTGGGGCGGGCACGAGCTGTTCGAGCGCTGGGGCTGGCTGCGGCGCTATTCCGAGCGCGTGCTGCCGCGCGCGGAGGACCTGATGGAGCGCCACGGCGGCAAGGTCGTGTTCTTCGGCCGATTCATCACCGTGCTGCGGTACACCGCGGCCTGGGTCGCGGGGCTCGGGCGGATGCACTGGCTGCGCTTTCTCTTCTGGAACGCCGCCGGCGGGATCTGCTGGGCGACGCTCGTCGGCCTCGTCTCCTACTACGGCGGGAAGTCCGCCGCCGACGCGATCCAGCGGTACGGGATCTACGCCTTCGGCGCCGTCGCGGTCATCCTCGTCGGCGCGTGGCTTGCGACCCATTTCGGCAAGCGCTGGCTCGAGCGCCGTCTCTGAGAGGAATTCGAGGCCGCCCGCTGAACTGTCTCCGGGCATGCTGGCTGCACTCGTCCGCGCCCTGGAAGCACGCGATCAGACCGACGGCCACGGAGCGCGGGTCGCAGCGCTGGCTGAGCCGGTCGCGCGGCTGCTCGGGTGGGCCCCCGACCGCGTCGCCATGCTGCGCCACGCCGCGCCCATCCACGACGTCGGCAAGCTCGTCGTCCGCGCCGAGGTGCTGCTCAAGCCGGGCGCGCTCTCCGCGGACGAGCGCGACGAGATGCGCGCGCATCCTCGCGCCGGCGCGTCGCTCGTCCTGCCGCTGCCCAACGCGAAGCACGTGCTGCCGTACGTGTTGCTCCACCACGAGCGCTGGGACGGGGAGGGTTACCCGTGCGGGTTGCGCGGCCGCTCGATCCCGATCGAGGCGCGGCTCCTCGCCGTCGCCGACGCGTTCGACGCGATGACCTCAGTGCGGCCATATTGCTCGGCGCGGTCGCAGTCGGCTGCGTTCGCCGAGCTCGACCGCGAGTCGGGCATGCAGTTCGACCCCGCCATCGTCGAGGCCTTCTTGGCGGTCTGGCAGGGCGAGCAGCTCCCCGTCGCCGTCTAGAAGCCGCTTGGGACGGAGCTAACGCGAAGCGTTAGTCACGGCCGGACGGGCGTGCGGGGATGGCGTAGCCACC
>DASXLN010000377.1:0-2900 GCA_036496165.1 Gaiellaceae bacterium
CGAGCCGTCGATCGTCGATGCCGTAGCGACTGCCCTGCGCTACGAGGGCTTCGAGGTGCGCGAAGAAAGCAACGGCCGCGACGCGATGGCCGCCGTTTCCGAGTTCGAGCCGGACTTGATCGTGCTCGACTGGATGCTCCCCGACCTCGAGGGCATCGAGGTCGGTAGGCGTGTGCGCGAGCGCGGTTTCAAGTCGGCGATTCTCTTCCTGACCGCCAAGGACAGCGTCGAGAACAAGGTCGAAGCGCTCCGTGCCGGCGGTGACGACTACGTGACGAAGCCGTTCAGCCTCGCGGAGGTCGTCGCGCGGATCCACGCGATCCTGCGCCGCACCGGAAGCGAGCTTCCCGGCGACGTGCTCCGGTTCGCCGACGTCATGCTCGACGAGGTTCGTCACGAGGTCTTCCGCGGCGAGACACGCATCGAGCTGACCGCGACGGAGTTTGCGTTGCTGCGGTTCTTCCTGTTGAACCCGCGTCGCGTCCTCTCGAAAGGGCAGATCCTCCAGAACGTGTGGAAGTACGACTTCGGCGGCAACTCGAACGTCGTCGAGACCTACATCAGCTACCTGCGCAAGAAGCTGGACGCACTCGGCGCGCCGCTCATTCGCACCGTGCGGCAGGCCGGCTACATGCTCGAAGCGGAGGAGTGATCCTCAGCCGCCTCTCGCTCCGCGCCAGGCTCCTGCTCGGCGTGGTCGTCCTGGCCGGGGTCGGCCTCGTCGCCGCCGATGTCGCGACGTACACCGCGCTGAAGTCGTTTCTCCTCGACCGCGTCGACAAGTCGCTCGAGGTGGGTCACGTCCAGGTCGAGCAGCTGGCGTTCGGGCAGGCCGCGCAGGGCCACGGCGGGCCCAACAACGGCCACGGCCCGGCGAAGCCGCCGCAGGGCGGTGACGAGCCGCCTGCGCAGGGCCTCAACTGGTACCAGGTGCGCACGCTCTCCGGCGGTGTCGTCAAGGCCGGTCGGTTCCTGGTCGGCGGAGGCTCGCCGCCGCAGGTCGCGACGACGATCCGCATCCCGACCAGATCGACGAACGAGGCAAACCCGGAGCGGGTCGCATACTTCACCGTCTCCTCGAAGGACGGGTCGACGAAGTACCGCGTGCGCGCGTCGATCGAGCCGCAGCAGCCGAACCGCATCCTCCTGATCGCAACTTCACTCCAGGACGTCTACGCCACGCTGCACCGGCTGCTGCTCGTCGAGCTACTCGTGACATTGGCGGCCTTGGGCGCGATTGCCGGGCTCGGCCTGTGGGTCGTCCGGCTCGGCCTGCGGCCGTTGCGCGAGATCGAAAGGACTGCCGCGACGATCGCCGCCGGGGACCTCTCACAGCGCGTCGAGCGCGCCGAGCCGAACACCGAGGTGGGCCGGCTCGGTCTCTCCCTGAACGCGATGCTCGCGCAGATCGAGGCGGCGTTCAAAGCGCGCGAGGAGTCGGAATCGATGTTGCGGCGCTCGGAGCAGAAGCTGCGCCGGTTCGTCGCCGACGCCTCCCACGAGCTGCGAACGCCGCTGGCCGCGATCCGCGCCTACGCCGAGCTCTTCGGCCGCGGTGCGGCCGACCGGCCCGACGATCTCGCCCGCTCGATGTCGGGCATCAGTCGTGAATCCGAGCGGATGACCCTGCTCGTCGACGACCTGCTGCTGCTCGCCCGCCTCGACGAGGGACGGCCATTGGAGCGCGCCCCGGTCGATCTCGCGGACATCGTCCACGAAGCGGTCGACGCAGCGCGGGTCGTCGATACCACGCGCCCGATCGACGTCGAGGTCGAGCCGGCGAACGTGCTAGGCGACCGCGACCGGCTACGCCAGGTGATCGACAACCTGTTCGCCAACGTGCGTTCGCACACGCCGCCCGGAACGCACGTCGTCGTCGCTCTCGAGCGGGTGGACGGCAGCGCCGTGCTCAGCGTGAGCGACTCAGGCCCCGGGCTCGGCGACGACGCGGGGACTCAAGTGTTCGAGCGCTTCTTTCGCGCAGACAGCTCGCGCACGCGCGCGAGCGGCGGCGTCGGCCTTGGGCTGTCGATCGTCGCGGGGGTAGCGCACGCGCATGGCGGGACGGTCGAGGCCCGACCGGCGCCCGGTGGGGGCGCGACGTTCGTCGTGTCGATCCCGCTCGCCGCCACCTAGGTGGGAAGAGCTACCGTACTTCATTCGTTGAAGTAGCATCAACGGTTGAATGAAGGAGCTCTCGTGACCCAACTTTTGCTGATTCCCCTGGAGGACACGGTCGTCTTCCCCAATATGTCCGTGACCCTGACGGTCGACGTCGCCGAGGGCGAGCGCGTCCTGCTCGTCCCCGTCCATGAGGGCGCCTACGCGGACGTCGGCACCGTCGCCGAGGCGACGGACGTCGTCCGGCTGCCGGGCGGAGCCCGGGCGGCGACCCTCGCAGGCCTCCACCGGGGGATTGCGGGCGCGGCCCAGACCGGGTCCGACGGCAGACTGCGCGTCGAGGTCGACGAGCGGCCTGACGAAGAGCCGCCGCGCGTACAGACCGCCGAGCTCGAGCGCGAGTATCGCGCCGTCGTCGAGGAGATCCTCGACCTGCGCGATGCCGATGGTCGCATCCGCGACTTCGTGCGCTCGATCACGGAGGCCGGCGCGCTCGCAGACACGACCGCGTACGCGCCCGACGTGTCGTTCGCGGAGAAGATCGAGTTGCTCGGGAAGATCGACGTGGTCGAGCGCCTCGAGCTGGCGCTACGGCTGCAACGGGAGCGCCTCGCCGAGTTGCAGGTGCGCCGGCGCATCCGGGAGGACGTCGAGTCCGGCGCCCAGAAGCAGCAGCGTGAGTACATCTTGCGCCGTCAGATGGACTCGATTCGCAAGGAGCTCGGTGAGGACGACGGATCGGCTGCCGAGGAGTACCGGACGAAGATCGCAGAGGCCGG
>DASXLN010000378.1:0-4405 GCA_036496165.1 Gaiellaceae bacterium
GCGACGATCGCACTGACGGGAGCCGCCGGCGCAGCCGCCGGCAAGCCTGCGAACAGGCCGAGTATCGCCGCAGTGACGTAGACCTTCCGCACGGTGCCCTCGCAGTGCTTGTACAAGGGGGCGGCGCCGAGGGGAAGGTTGGGACGGAGGGCGATCGGCCGTCTTCGGATCCAAGCTTTGACGAGGCTTGGACCCCAAAAACCGCAAAACACGGTTTGATTGCCGTCATATCGGTCATTTAGGATCCGAACATCGGCAAACCGCCTCGAAGGAGCCCAGATGAAACCGGAGATTCGGATCCAGGCGCAGACAACGGAGCTCTCCTCCCGCTGGCGCGACGACGCCCGCTGGAACGGCATCGAGCGGACGTACATCCCGGCGGACGTCGTCCGGCTGCGCGGCTCCGTCGTCCCCGAGCAGACGCTCGCCCGCCTGGGCGCCGAGCGGCTGTGGCAGCTCCTGCACGAGGACGAGCCCGTCCGTGCCCTCGGGGCGCTGACCGGCGGCCAGGCGGTGCAGATGGTGAAGGCCGGACTGAAGGCGGTCTACCTCTCCGGCTGGCAGGTGGCGGCCGACGCGAACCTCTCCGGCCACACGTATCCCGACCAGAGCCTCTATCCGGCGAATTCGGCGCCGGCGCTCGTGAAGCGCCTGAACGGGGCGCTCCTGCGCGCCGACCAGATCGACTGGGCCGAAGGGCGCAACGGCACGCACTGGCTGGCGCCGATCCTCGCCGACGCGGAGGCGGGCTTCGGTGGCCCGCTGAACGCGTACGAGCTCATGCGCTCGATGATCGAAGCGGGCGCCGCGGGCGTCCACTACGAGGATCAGCTCGCCTCGGAGAAGAAGTGCGGCCACCTCGGCGGCAAGGTGCTCGTGCCGACGACGCAGTTCGTCCGGACGCTGAACGCGGCGCGGCTCGCCGCAGACGTGATGGACGTGCCGACGGTGCTCTTCGCGCGGACGGACGCGCTCGCTGCGGCGCTCCTGACGAGCGACGTCGACGAGTACGACCGCGAGTTCGTCACCGGCGACCGCACCGCCGAGGGGTTCTACCGCGTGCGCGACGGCATCGACCAGGCGATCTCACGCGCGCTCGCATACGCGCCGTATGCGGACGTGCTCTGGTGCGAGACCTCGACGCCCGACATCGGCGAGGCGCGCGCGTTCGCCGACGCGGTGCACGAGAAGTTCCCCGGCAAGCTGCTCGCGTACAACTGCTCGCCGTCGTTCAACTGGAGCAAGCATCTCGACGAGGAGCAGATCGCCGGCTTCCAGCGCTCGCTGGCCGACATGGGATATCGCTTCCAGTTCATCACCCTCGCCGGCTTCCACTCGCTCAACGCCGGCATGTTCGAGCTCGCGCGCGGCTACGCGGCCGACCAGATGACCTCGTACGTGAAGCTCCAGCAGCACGAGTTCGCGATGGAGGAGTTCGGCTACACCGCGACCAGGCATCAGCGCGAGGTCGGCGCCGGCTACTTCGACCTCGTCGCGCAGGCGGTGTCGCCCGAGAGCTCGACGCTCGCGCTCAAGGGCTCGACCGAGGAGGCGCAGTTCGAGCAGGAAGCGGCCGCATGAGCGTCGCGGCCCCGGAGGAGATCCTCTCCCGGGAGGCCGTCGAGTTCGTCGAGCGACTCCACCGCGAGCTGAACCCGCGCCGGCTCGAGCTGCTCGGCCGGCGGCAGGAGCGGCAGCTCGAGCTCGACGCCGGCGCGCTTCCGGGCTTCCGCGACGACACGAAGGCGATCCGCGAGAGCGACTGGCGCGTCGCCGCTGTGCCCGCCGACCTCGTCGACCGGCGGTGCGAGATCACCGGGCCCGTCGAGCGGAAGATGATGATCAACGCGCTCAACTCCGGCGCGCGCGTCTTCATGGCCGACTTCGAGGACGCGAACTCGCCGACATGGGAGAACGTGCTCCAGGGACAGGTGAACGTGCGCGACGCGCTCCGCCGGGAGATCGCACTCGACACGGCGGAGAAGTCCTACCGGCTGAACGACGAGATCGCGACGCTGCTGATCCGTCCGCGCGGCTGGCATCTCGTCGAGCGGCACTTCGAGGTCGACGGCGAGCCCGTGTCGGCGTCGCTGTTCGACTTCGGGCTGTCGTTTCTCAGCGGCGCGCGGTACTTCTACCTGCCGAAGCTCGAGTCGATGGAGGAGGCGGAGCTGTGGGCGTCCGCCTTCGCGATTGCGGGGGACGAGTCGATCCGCTGCACCGTCCTCATCGAGACGATCCTCGCCGCCTTCGAGATGGACGAGATCCTGCACGCGCTACGCGACTACGGCTGCGCGCTGAACGCGGGGCGCTGGGACTACATCTTCAGCGTCATCAAGAAGTTCCGCACGCGCGACTGGGTGCTGCCCGACCGCGGGCAGGTGACGATGACGGTGCCGTTCATGCGCGCGTACACCGACCTGCTCGTCGCGACGTGCCACGCGCGTGGCGCGCACGCGATCGGCGGCATGGCCGCGTTCATCCCGTCGCGCAAGGACGCGGAGGTGAATCGCGTGGCCCTCGCGAAGGTGCTCGAGGACAAGGAGCGGGAAGCCGGGCAGGGCTTCGACGGAACCTGGGTCGCGCACCCGGACCTCGTCCCGGTCGCGATGCCGTGCTTCCCGGAGCCGAACCAGCTCGGCGTGCTGCGCGAGGACGTCGCGCCCGACGCGGCGGCGCTGCTCTCGATTCCGGACACGCCCGGCGACGTCACCGACGCCGGGCTGCGCACGAACGTCTCCGTCGGCGTCCGCTACCTCGACGCGTGGCTGCACGGTGTCGGCGCCGCCGCGATCGACAACCTGATGGAGGACGCGGCGACCGCGGAGATCTCGCGCTCACAGGTCTGGCAGTGGGTGCGCGCAGGCAGATTCGACGCGGAGCGCGTTCGTCGCGAGGTGGAGGAGGTCGAGGCCGGCGAGGAGGCGAAGCAGCTCTTCCTCGAGGTCGCGCTGCGACCGGAGCTCGTCGAGTTCCTGACGGTCCCGGCGTACACTCATCTCGAGTGACTCTCGACACCACCAAGGCTGACGACATCGCGCTCGTGATCGAGGAAGCGATCGTCTCGGGCGAGCTCGCGCCCGGGACCGTCCTTCGGCAGGAGCAGCTCTCGGAGCAGTTCAAGGTCTCGCGCACGCCGGTGCGGGAGGCCCTGCGGCGCCTTGCCGCGCTCGGCCTCGTGTCGTTCGTTCCAAACCGCGGTGTCCGGGTCCGGACGATCGCGCACGAGGAACTGCACGAGGCCTTCATGGTGCGCGCGGAGCTCGAGGGGCTCGCGACGCAGGTCGCGGCGACGAAGTTCACGCCCGAGGACCTCGCCGAGCTCGACGCCGCGGAGAAGCGCTTCGCCGGCATCTCGCAGCAGCTCCGCTCGCTCGAGCCGGGCGACGACCGCCGGTCGATCATGGGCGACTGGGTGCGCGCGAACCACGCCTTCCACGACGTCATCTACCGCGTGGCCGAGCTGCCGCTCGTCGAGCAGCTCGCGAAGAGCGCGCGGCGCACGTTCTCCGGCCCCGCCGTCTGGGCGCCGGGCGACCATTCGATCGACGGGCTGTACGCGAAGAACGCCGAACAGCACCGGGCGATCAAGCAGGCGATCGCCGCCGGCAGCGCACTCGGCGCACGCGAGCTCGCGCGCGAGCACGTGCTCTCGTCGTTCCACCTCCTCGAGACGATCCTCGAGCAGGTCGGCGGTCAGTGGCCGCAAAACCGCCGTTCGGCTAAGCTTCGGTCATAGTCGCTGCCTGAGGACATCTCGATGGACCCGCTCTACCGCCCGTCGGGCGTCGAAGAGCGCTGGCAGCGCATCTGGGAAGAGGAGCGTCTCTACCACGCCGACCCGGAGCAGCCGGGCGAGGCGTACGTCATCGCGGTCCCGCCGCCGAATGTGACCGGCGCGCTGCACATGGGCCACGCGCTGAACGGGTCGATCCAGGACGCGCTCGTCCGCTGGCACCGGATGCGCGGCTTCAACACGCTCTGGCAGCCCGGCTTCGACCACGCCGGCATCGCCACGCAGGCGGTCGTCGAGCGCGAGCTGCGCAAGGAAGGCACGTCGCGACTCGAGATCGGCCGCGACGCCTTTGTCGAGCGCGTGTGGGAGTGGCTGCACGAGTACGGCGGAGTGATCATGCGCCAGTTCCGCCGGCTCGGCTGTTCGCTCGACTACGAGCGTGAACGGTTCACGATGGACGACGGCTACGTCCGCGCCGTCATGCGCTTCTTCGTGCACCTGTACGAGCGCGGCTGGCTCTACCGCGACAACCGCATCGTCAACTGGTGCTGGGAGTGCGCGACGACGATCTCCGATCTCGAGGTCGTGCACGAGGACGTCGACGACACGCTGACCTATGCGCGCTATCCGCTCGTGGACGGCGACGGGAGCGTGACGATCGCAACGGTG
>DASXLN010000379.1:0-2537 GCA_036496165.1 Gaiellaceae bacterium
GACCGGGAAGTGCAGCTGACGCCGCTCGAGTACCGGTTGCTGTCGACGTTCGTCCGCAACCCGCGCCAGGTGCTGAGCCGCGAGCAGCTCCTCGAGCTCGTCTGGGGCGACACCTACGGCGTCGGCGGCGACCAGGTGAAGCTCTACATCGGGTACCTCCGGCGCAAGCTCGACCCGGAGTCACCAGACGCGGTGCCGATCGAGACCGTGCGCGGCTTCGGCTACCGCTACACCGCGCCCCCCGCCTGATCCAACAGGGCTCGGACGCGCGCTGACAGGTCGGCGGGCGAGAACGGCTTGCTGATGTAGCCGTCGGCGCCGGCGTCCAGCCCGCGGCGGACGTCCGACTCCTGCGCCTTCGCCGTGAGCAGGAGCACGCGCGTGGCGCGGAGCGCTGCGTCGCCACGAACCTGGCGCACGACCTCGAGCCCGTCCGGTGGAGGCATGCCGATGTCGAGAACGGCAACGTCGGGACGACGCTCGCGCATCAGCTCGAGCGCCTCCGAGCCGCTGCGGGCCGCGATCACCTCGAAGCCGTCCCGTTGCAGCCGCGTCGTGACGAGGAGGAGGATGTCTTCGTCGTCCTCGGCGACGAGCACGGTCGTCACGCGACGAGCTCCGTCTCGGGATCGACGGTGACGCGCGGCGCGTGAGCGGGCAGCTCGAGCCGGAAGATGCTTCCTCCCGTTTCGCGCCGGCGCGCGACGAGCGTGCCGCCGTGGCGGTTCGCGATCGCGCGGGCGATGAAGAGACCGAGCCCCGTCCCCGGCACCTGGTCGGCGACCGCGGTCGCCGACCGGAAGAAGCGCTCGAAGATGCGCTCCTCCTCGCCCGGTGCGATCCCGACTCCGGTGTCGTGCACCTCAACCGCGGCACCGGTGAGCGTGCGCTCGACGCGGATCTCGACCCGCCCGTCCTCGGGTGTGAACTTCACCGCGTTGCCGAGCAGGTTGTCGAGCAGCTGGAGCAGCCGGCGGCGGTCTCCCTCGACCCGGATCGGGCTGTCGCACGAGAGGAACAACGAGACGCCCTTCCGCTCCGCGCGCGCATGCATCTCGTCCATCGCGTCGGCGGCGACCGACTCGAGGTCGGTGTCCTCGACGTTGAGCATGAAGCGGCCCGACTGGAGCCGCGCCGCGAGCAGGAGGTCGTCGACGAGGCGGAGGAGCCGGTCGGAGCTGCGCGCGACCACCTCGATATACCGGCGCCGCTCCGCGTCGAGAGGCTCGGTGCCGTCGTCGTCGAGCGCGAGCTCGACGTAGCCGATGATCGACGTCAGCGGCGTGCGCAGGTCGTGCGACACGAGTGCGATGAACTCGTCCTTCAGGGTGTCGGCTTGGACGAGCTGTTCGTTGCGCTCGATGAGCTGCGAGCGAATCCGGTCGACAGTGCGCAGGATCACTCCCATGCGGGCGACGACGAGCAGCGCGATTGCCGCCTGCAGGCCGCCGATGACCCAGCTGCCGATCATCTTGTGGTCGGCATCCGCGATCACGCGTGCGACGGGCACGGTCAGCAGGGCACCGGCGAGGGCGACGAGGCGCCAGCGGCCGATGCGCGTCTCCGGCTCGCTCGCCGGCTGCGACAGCGTCCGCATGGACGGATGCAGCACGCCCGCCGTCCAGAAGATGTACGACGCCATCCACGGCCAGTTGATCCAGGCGCCGCCGGAGTACGCGGATCCGTTGATCGTGTTGGCGACGTCGCCGAGGAGCTGGCATGCCGCGCCGATGACGAGGAAGCCGAAGGCCGGCGTGCGCCACGCGGGCGAGACGAAGAACCCTGCGAACGCCCCGAGCAGGACGATGTCCATCAGCGGATACAGGAAGCCGACGACGGTCAGCTGTCCGGCCGGCAGGTGCTGGTTCACGGCCGGCTCGATGACGAAGATCCACTCGAACACGGCGAACGCGAGCGTCACGATCGCCGCGTCGGTCAGCGCTCCGATCCGCCGGTGGCTGCCGGACGAGACGACGAGCAGCACGGGCAGGGCGGCGAAGAGCGGATACGCGATGAGATACAGGTAGTCGGCGGTCGCCGGCTGCGCCGCGTCCGGGGAGATGTCGAAGGCGATGTCGCCGGCGACGAAGAGCGCGACCCCGAGGAGGAAGATGAGCCACGGCAGGAGCGGCTCGGGCCGGTAGCGGCGAACCGCCCAGGCGATCGCGACGACGCAGCCGCCGCCGAAGAGCTCGTAGATCAGGTCCTGGGCGACGATGCTCGACGGGAAGAGGAAGTAGACCGCGCTCAGGACGAGCTCGGCGCCGAGGACGCCGGCGCCCAACCGAAAGTCACGCGAGACGCGCATCGCCTGCAGTCAACTGTAGACGTCAGGCCAGAAATCGGACAATCGCGGCAGCGATTTCGTCCGGCCGGTCCTCCTGGAGGAAGTGCCCCGCTCCTTCGATGATCACCGGCTCGCCCGCCCCGGGGATGAGCTCGGCGAACCCATGCGCCATCGCCGGCGGCAGCGCGGCGTCCTCCGCGCCCCATACGACGAGCGTCGGCTTCGTCCACGACCGCAGCGCCTCCCGCAC
>DASXLN010000380.1:0-7327 GCA_036496165.1 Gaiellaceae bacterium
CGGGCGCCTGGACGCGCGCGTTGCGGTCGCCCCACGGCGTCGTCACCGGCGGCGCGACCGCGCCGGCGCCGGCGGCGACGAGCGTCTGCGCGGTCGCCTCGCTGTCTTCGACCTCGAGCGCGAGGCGGACGGGGCCCGAGATGCGGCGGCCCGCCTCGATCTGGTCCACTTTCGCCGCCTGCGGCTCGTCGAACAGCTCGATCGTCGCGCGTCCGGCAGAGAGGAGGACGACGCGGCCGTCGTCGCCGCTCCAGTCGGCGACCTGCTCGAGGCCGAGCGCGTCGCGGTAGAACGCGAGCGCCTCGTCGAAGTCGGCGACGGTCAGCGCTACGCGCAGCTCCGTGACGTGGCTCATGCGCGCATTGTCGCACTGCGACGTCTGTAGACGAGAAGTCACACTCTCGCGTCAAAGGACATCTGGCGCGCGCGCGGGTGCCCGGCTACCTTCGCCGACATGACCGCGTTGATGCTCGCCGAGCCGGAAGCAGCCGTCCGCGGCTTCCTCGCGCAGCAGCTCGCGAGCGACGGCTTCGACGTGCTCGCGTTCGAGAACGCCGATGCGCTGCCGCGCGCGGCCGAGCCGGACGTCCTGGTCCTCGGCGACCCGGACGCGGTCGAGCGCTGCCGTGTCGGCAACTGCGCCGTCATCGTCCTCGGCCGCGCCGACGCGTCCGAGCGCGTGCGTGCGCTCGAGCACTGCGACGACTACCTGACGCGGCCGTTCGCGTACGAGGAGCTCGTGGCGCGCATCCGCGCCGTCCTCCGTCGCCGGTCGCCGCTCGGGCAGCTCGTCGATCTCGGGGAGCTCGTCGTCGACCGCTCGGCGCGACGCGTTCTCGTCCGCGGTCGCGACGTTGTCCTGGCATCGAAGGAGTACTCGCTCCTGCTGCGCCTCGCGCAGGAGCCCGACCGCGTGTTCACGCGCGAGCAGCTGCTCCGCGACGTGTGGGGCTACCGGACGTTCGTGCCGACGCGCACCGTCGAGTCGCACGCGTCACGCGTGCGCTGCAAGCTGGCCGCGGCCGGCCTTCCCGGCTGGATCGTCAACGTGTGGGGAATCGGCTACCGGCTCCGGCCCGCCCTGCTCTAGCACGTCGATTCGGCGCAGCAGGAACTCGATCCAGGCGAACTGGGCGGCCTGGACGGCGAACATCGTCACGAAGACGATGAGGACGACGAACCACACGTCATCGGTATCGCCGACGGGCGCCCGGGCTGCATCCGGGATCGCCCGTATCCGTCCGACGATCGGGCGACGATGTGGCCATGCATCCACTTCTGTTCCTGACCGTGCACAACGCAACCCGGTTGAAGGAAGTGGCGGGGGCACTGATCGCGATCGCGGGCACTGTCATGGTGCTCGGCTCGATGGCACCGATGGGCAGGCGCGGCAGCCAGTGGCTGTCCGGGCTCGCTCTCGCCATCGCGGGTGTGCTTGCCGTCATCGCCCTTCACTGGGGCGGCAAGTAGAGAGCTAGAGGAGCGCGCCCTCGAGGCGCAGCAGGATCTCCTTGCGGTGGAGCCCTCCGCCGTAGCCCGTCAGGCTGCCGTTCGCACCGACGACGCGATGGCACGGCAGCACGATCGGCACCGGGTTCCGGTTCATCACGGTGCCGACTGCCCGCGCTGCGCGCGGGTTGCCGGCGCGCGCAGCGAGCGCGCCATATGTCGTCGTGTCGCCGTAGCCGACCTGTGCGAGCTCGGCGAGCACGCGGCGATGGAAGTCGGGCAGGCCGCGCAGGTCGAGATCGAGGTCGAAGTCGCGCCGGCGTCTCTCGAGGTACTCGTCCAGCTCGCGGCGGAGATGCTCGACCGGCTTCGTCGAGCGCAGGACGCGCGGGCCGTAGACGCGGGCGAGTCGCTCGAGCTCGCGCTCGGGATCCGGGTCGAACGAGATGCGGCAGACGCCGCGGTCGGTGACGCCGACGAGCAGCGGACCCATCGCCGTGTCGTCGAAGACGTCGTAGGCGACGTCGAGCAGCCCGGCCGCGGCGGCGGCCGCGCGGAAGCGCTCGTCGAGCTCGAGAGTCGGGGTGTCGATCATTTCTTCTCCTTTCGCAGGCGCCGCACGCCGGCGGACGCCGCCTGGCGCGCCGCCGACTCGGTGGAGCCGAGCGCCGCGCCGATCTCGTCGTAGCCGAGGTCGTAGCCGTACCGGAGGACGACCGCTGCGCGCTCCTTCGGCGGCAGCTCGTCCGTCAGCTCGGCCAGATCCTCGAAGGCGGGCCGTCCGTCCTCGGTCACGAGGTCCGGCATCTCGGCGGTCGGCCGGCGCCGCCGGTGGAGGTCGAGCACGATCCGGTTCGCGATCGTCAGCGCCCACGCGCGCAGGTGCTCGCCGTGCTCGAGCCGCGGGTACGCCTTCAGCGCGCGGAGGAACGTCTCCTGGAACGCGTCCTCGGCGCCTTCCCGGCCGAGGCGGGAGGCGAGGAACCGGAAGACCTCGGTCTTGTGGCTCTCGTAGAAGGTCTCGAAGGGCGGGACGGCGACGGCCATCGACACATGAAACGTAGCCCCGGGCGAAGATGTGAGAGGAGATGAGACTCGCGGTCGTCGGGCACGTGGAATGGGTGGTCTTCGCCCGCGTCGAGCGGGTGCCGAGGCCGGGCGAGATCGTGGCCGCGAGCGAGGTCTGGGAGGAGCCCGCCGGCGGCGGCGCGGTCGCCGCCGTCCAGCTCGCGAACCTCAACGGCTCGGTCGACTTCTTCACCTCGCTCGGCGACGACGAGCTGGGCCGGCGCTCGAAGGAGCGGCTGACCGAGCTCGGCGTCACCGTCCACGCCGCCGACGCGGGACAGCCGCAACGGCGGGCGCTCACGTACGTCGACGAGAACGGCGAGCGGACGATCACCGTGCTCGGACCGAAGCTTCGCCCGTCCGGCGAGGACGTCTCGCTGCCGTGGGAGCAGCTCGCGCGCTGCGACGCCGTCTACTTCACAGGCGGTGACGTCACCGCCGTGCGTGCTGCGCGCCGCGCGAAGGTCTTCGTCGCGACCTCCCGTGAGCTCGAGACGCTGCACCGCGCCGCGGAGGAGGTCGACGCACTGATCGGCAGCGCCGAGGACGTCGGCGAGCGCCCAGACGCACTCGAGCTCGAGCCGCCGCCGCGGCTCGTCGTCAGCACGTCCGGGGCGCTCGGCGGGTGGATCCGGCCCGGGGGGCCGTTCCGTGCAGCTCCGATCCCGGGGCCGATCGAGGACGCGTACGGCTGCGGCGACTGCTTCGCGGCCGGTTTCACGTACGGCCTCGCCGCCGGGATGCCGGTGGACGAGGCCGCCGAGCTGGCGGCGCGCTGCGGCGCGATGGTGCTCACGAGCCGCGGCCCGTACGAGCGTCAGCTCACGTCTGCGGATGTGGCGACGTGATCGGGCCTTCCGGCCCGCCGACCGCGTTCGACCACATCAGCTGAACCGGCACGGTGCCGCTCCCGTCGGTGAGCGGGACCTCCTTCATGACGCTGCCGATGTGGCCACCCGACTCCGCGATCGGGATGTCGCCGATCTCGCCTCCCTGGGGCGAGTACCAGCCGAGCAGCCGGTCCGCATCCGGCGCAGAGCCGAGCCGGATCGCGTCCTCGACGTCGGGATCTGTCCGCGTCTCCTGGAGCTCGTGGTAGAGCGTCGCGCAGACGTTCTTCCACGGCTCGTCGAACGCGACGATGCCGTTGTCGCCTTCCGAATAGACCGCGACCGCGTAGTAGCGCTCGTTCGCGCCGATGGTGACGGAGCCGTGGTAGCCGCCGAGCCCGTGCTTCGAGTCGACGCCGTCGCCGCCCGTCGAGTCGCCGTCGACGAGGACGGCGCCCGGCGGTAGGAGCACGCAGGTGACCGACGGGCCGACGTCGAGGTCGATGACGAGCGACTCGACCGTGTCGCGGTAGACGCGCTCCGGCACCGCGCCCGCATGGACGAGCGAGCCGGCGAAGGTCGTCGTCACGTCGGTCCGGGGGAAGTACTGGGCCAGGACGTTGTTCAACCCGCGGTCGCGCATCGCCGCCGAGAGGGCGCGATCGAGCTCGGTCCGGCCGTCCGGGCTCCAGCTTCCGAGGTAGACGAGCGTGTAGCGCAGGTGGGGGAGCGTCTTCCCGCCGAAGTAGCGGAGGTCGAGGCCCGGCGCGGGCCCGAACCCGGGGGCGAGGACGGCGCTGCGGTACGCGGCCGCGGCTTCCGACCCCGGCCGGAGGACGACGTTGAGCGGCCCTTCGATGACGCGGTTCGTGGTCTCGGTCGACATGTCGGCTCCTTTCGTTCTCGAGCCGCAGACCTCGTTGCCGCGCCTCAGCGTACTCGCGGCCACGCCCGCGAGGCAAGGTGGGGCGGAGGGTGGACAAGTGGGGCTTGGTGGTTTAGAGTGGGGCAAAGTGGAAGGGAAGGACCCGGCCCCGGAATGCTGCTCGGCACCCACGACCACACGATCGACGACAAGAACCGGCTCACGCTCCCGGCGAAGTTCCGGCGGGAGTTCGAGGGCGGCGTCGTCGTGACGCGCGGCCTGGACCCGTGCCTCGTCGCCTATCCGCGCGACGAGTGGGAGCGGAGCCAGACCCGCATCTCCGACCTCGACACGCTCAGCGGCGAAGCCCGCCAGCTGCAGCGCGTCGTCTACGCGAACGCCGTCGAGGGCGAGCTCGACAAGCAAGGGAGGATCGTCATCTCCGGCCGCCTGAAGGACTACGCCGGCCTCGGGCGCGACGTCGTCGTGGCCGGCGTCAACGACCACCTCGAGATCTGGGATCGCGCCGCGTGGCAGCGCGAGCTCACCGAGTCCGAAGGGAGGACCCGCGATGTTGCCGAACGTCTTGCAGCCCAGCGCGACTGATCACGTCCCGGTTCTCGCCGACGAGGTCCGCGAGTCGCTCGCGGTGCGGCCCGGCGACACGGTGATCGACGCGACCTTCGGTGCCGGCGGGCATTCGGCCCTGCTCGCGGCGGACCTGCAGGGCCGCGGCAAGCTGATCGCGATCGACCGCGACCCCACGGTCCGCACGTACTTCGAGCGGCTCGAGCGCGGCAGCGGCGTGCAGGCGCGCCTCCTGCGCGGCGACTTCGGGGTCGTGCTTCCACAGCTCGCCGAGAACGGCGTGCAGGCAGATGCGATCCTGCTCGACCTCGGCGTCTCGTCGATGCAGCTCGACCGTCCGGAGCGCGGGTTCTCGTACGCGACCGACGCGCCGCTCGACATGCGCATGGACTCCTCACAGGACCTCGACGCGCGCGGGATCGTGAACGAGTGGCCGGAAAAGGAGCTCGTGACGATCTTCCGCCGCTACGGCGAAGAGCGGTACGCGCGGCAGATCGCGAAGGCGATCGTCCGCCGCCGCCGCGAGCAGCCGTTCGAGCGCACGAGCGAGCTCGTCGACACGATCAAGGCCGCGATCCCGGCGCCCGCTCGCTTCGGCGAAGGGCATCCGGCGAAGCGCGTTTTCCAGGCGCTCCGGATCGCCGTCAACGACGAGCTCTCGTCGCTCGAGGTGGCTCTGCCGGCAGCGCTCGACATGCTGCGCCCCGGCGGCCGGCTTGCGGTCATCGCGTTCCACTCGCTGGAAGATCGGATCGTCAAGCAGTTCCTCCGCGAGCGCGAGCGCGGGTGCACGTGCCCGCCCGACTTTCCCGTCTGCGTCTGTGGGCACGAGCCCGAGCTGCGCGCGATCCAGCGCCGGCCCGTCCGCCCCAGTGAAGCCGAAGTTGCGGCGAACCCGCGCGCGGCATCCGCCCGCCTTCGAGCCGCGATCAAGGCCACCGAAGGGGAGTCAGAGTGACGCGCCTGATCTCGTCCTCTCCCGCAAACCAGGAGCCGTAGGCTTGGCCACTGTCGACTGGTTCGCGGCGGAAGCCGTCGCCGCACCGGCGCCCGTCCGGCGCCGGCCGGCCGCGGTCCCGCGGACGCGCGCAAAGGCGAGCTCGCGGCGGCGGCCGCGCCGTCTCACCGGTGGCATCGTCTGGATCGCCGCGTTCGCGCTCCTGCTCGCCGGCGTCGTCGCCGTGAACGTCGCGGTCCTGCGCGCGAACGTCGGCGTCGACAAGCTCGACAAGCTCGAGCTGCAGCTCCAGGCCGAGAACCAGGCGCTCGCATCGCAGGTCTCGAGCGCGAACGCGTCGATTCGCATCGAGCAGACGGCGAGACACTTCGGCCTCGTTCCCGCCTCCGCGGCCGACACGAGCTACCTCGACCTCGGCAAGAAGTAGCGATGAAGCGGGTCGTCAACTCGCGCATCCGTCTCCTGCTCCTCGCGACGCTCCTCGTCTTCGGCGCGCTGCTCGCGCGCGCGGCGTGGATCGCAACCGTTCGCGCCGCGCCGCTCGCGGCGATGGCGCAGGCGCAGACGAAGGCGACGGTCACGCTCCCGGCCGGCCGCGGGACGATCTTCGACGCCGTCGGCACGCCGCTCGCTCTCGGCGAGCAGGCGACGACGGTGTACGCCGATCCACGCCAGGTGCGGAACGCGCATGCGGAGGCGGTCGTCGCGGCGCGCATCCTCGGCCTGAAGCCGAAGGTGGTCGAGCGGGCGATCTCCGACCGGAGCCTCGGCTTCGTCTACGTCGAGCGGAAGGCGCCGCCGGACAAGGCGACCGCGCTCGCGAAGCACAAGCTTCCCGGCTTCGGCTTCTACGGCGAGGAACGGCGCACGTATCCGCAGGCGTCGGTGGCCGCGCAGGTCCTCGGCTTCGCCGGCGTCGACAACAACGGCCTCGCAGGCCTCGAGCTCGAGCTCAACTCCGACCTGACGGGGCTCGCCGGCCACGAGACGCTCGTGCGTGACCCGATTGGGCGTCCGATCAGCGTCCAGAGCGTCCAGCCGGCGCGGCAGGGCAAGGACGTCTTCCTCACGATCGACCACACGATCCAGGCGAACGCGGAGCAGGTGCTGCGCGCGACCCTTGCCAAGTTCCACGCGAAGGACGCGACCGCGATCGTGCTCGACCCGCGCACCGGCGGCGTGCTCGCGATGGCGACCGCTCCCGGATACAACGCGAACAATTTCTCGAACGTCAGTCCGTCGCTCGCGATCAACCACGCCATCAGCGACGTGTACGAGCCGGGGTCCGTGTTCAAGGTGGTGACGATTGGAGGTGCGCTCGCCGACCATCTCGTCACGCCGCACACGTCGTTCCTGCTGCCGTACTCGATTCGCGTCGCCGACCGCGTCGTCCACGACGCGGAGGTGCGTCCGACGGAGCGGATGACCGTCTCGCAGATCCTCCAGCGCTCGTCGAATGTCGGCGCCGTCACGATCGCACGCACGAAGCTCGGCGAGTCGCGGCTGAAGTCGTGGATCGCACGCTTCGGTTTCGGCGAGAAGACCGGGATCGACTTCCCCGGTGAGACG
>DASXLN010000381.1:0-10177 GCA_036496165.1 Gaiellaceae bacterium
GCCGACGAGCTCGGTCTTCCGGAGGAGCAGGGCCGAGAGCCCGACCCCGACGAGGGACTCGGTGGCGACGAGCGGCGACACGATGCTGACCCGCCCGCGATAGAAGGCCTCGAAGAGGGCGACGTACGAGAGCCCGAAGCAGATGCCGGCCGGGACGAACGGGAGCATCCGGCCGGAGATGCGCGGGCGCACGATGAGCGCGAGCAGGACGAGCCCGCCGAGGAGGGCGGCCGACGCGGTCACGGCGGGAGGGGCGCTCGTGCTCTTCGACAGCCAGCGGACGAGGTTGTCGCGCGCCGCGAACAGCACGACGGTCACGAATGCGTACGCGAGGCCGATCCGGCGCAGATGCGCCGGCCGGTCGCGCTCCCGCGCGAGCTCGACGCTGCCGCCGACGATGAGCACAGCGCCGACGATGAGCGGCACGCTCGCCGGCTCGCCGAGGAAGACGAGCGCGATCGCGACCGCGACGAGCGGCGCCGTCCCGAACACCATCGAGGCGCGCGACGAGCCGGTCTCGCGGATGGCAAGCGTGGCGAACAGCTGCCCCACTCCCGGCTGCAGCAGCCCGGCGAGCGCGAACGGCCACGCCGCGCTCGCGTGCACGCCGCGCGAGGGCGCTTCAGCGGCGACGAACACGAGCGCGACGACGAGCGCGGTCGACACGGTCGCGAACGTCGCGAGCATCACGTCGCGCTCGCGGTCGAGCGCGATCCGCAACGCCACGCTCATCCCGCCGAAGAGGACGGCGGAGGCCAGCGCGAGGCCGACCGCGGTCAATTGCCTTCGAGCACCGGCTCGGGAACGCGGCGGTCGTGCGCGAAGAACGGGACGAAGACGTGCGCGAGCGGACCGATGCACACCGCGTACAGCACCGTCCCGACGCCGACCGTGCCCCCGAGCAGAAAGCCGATGACGACGACGCTGACCTCGAGCGACGTCCGCACGACGCGGATCGAGTGCCCGCGCTTCGCGAGCCCCGTCATCAGGCCGTCGCGCGGCCCCGGCCCGAGGCCCGCGCCGATGTACGCCCCTGTGGCGACGCCGTTGAGGAAGACGCCGGCGACGAGACACACGATCCGCACGGAGAGGGCGTGCGGCGGAGAAAGGTGCGCGAGCACGACGTCCATCGTCCCGCCGATGAAGACGACGTTGCTCACCGTGCCGATGCCCGGACGCTCTCGCAGCGGGATCCACAGCAGCAGGACGACGAGCCCGACGAGGATGCTCCACGTCCCGATCGCGAGCCCCGAGTGCTTCGCGAGCCCCTGGTGGAAGACGTCCCACGGACTGAGGCCGAGGCCGGAGAGCACGAGCAGCGACGCGCTGAACCCGTAGAGCACGAGCCCGAGGTACAGCTGCACCAGCCGCCGACGCATGAAGAGCAACCGTAGACTCAGCCGCGTGGAGCTCGCCGCCCAGTTGGCAGAGGACGCTGCCGAGCGGCTCCTCCGCTACGTCCGCATCGACACGCAGTCCGATGAGGACTCGACGACGTATCCGAGCACGGAGAAGCAGCTCGACCTGCTCCGCCTGCTGCTCGAGGAGCTGCAGGCGCTCGGCCTCGCCGACGCGACGATCGACGAGCACGGCTACGTCACCGCCACCATCCCAACCACCGTCGACCGCGACGTCCCGACGATCGCGTTCTTCGCGCACGTCGACACGGCGCGCGAGGTGACCGGCACGAACGTCAGCCCGCAGCGCATCCGGTACGAGGGCGGCGACATCCCGCTCGGCTCGTCCGGCCAGACGATCCGTTCCGCCGAGGTGCCCCAGTTGGCGGCGCACGTCGGCCACGAGCTCATCACCACCGACGGAACGACGCTCCTCGGCGCCGACGACAAGGCCGGCGTCGCCGAGATCATGGCGGCGACCGCCTACCTCGTCGCCCACCCGGAGATCCCGCATGGGACGGTGAAGGTCGCGTTCAACCCCGACGAGGAGGTCGGGCGCGGCGTCATTCACTTTCCCGTCGAGTCGTTCGGCGCACACGCGGCGTACACGATGGACGGATCGACCATCGGCGAGATCCAGGAGGAGACGTTCTCCGGCGCGCAGGTGCGCATGCGCATTCGCGGGCGCTCGATCCACCCCGGCCTGGCGAAGGGCGAGCTCGTCAACGCGATCAAGCTCGCCGCCGACCTCGTCGGGCGGCTGCCGAACGACCGGCTCTCGCCGGAGACGACGTCGGGCCGCGAGGGCTACGTCCATCCCATTCTCGTCAACGGCGACTCGAGCGAGCTCGAGCTGCGCTTCATCGTCCGCGACTTCGACGACGAGGAGCTCGAGCGGAGCGTGGAGTATCTGCGCGGCCTCGCGCAGGAGGTGGCGGCGACCGACCCGCGCTGCTCGATCGACGTCGATGCGCGCATCCAGTACCGCAACATGCGCGCGACGCTGGAGACGTTCCCGGAGATCGTCGAGAACCTCGAAGCGGCCGTCCGCCGCATCGGCGTCGAGCCGCGCCGCACGGCGATCCGCGGCGGCACCGACGGCTCCGCCCTCACCGAGATGGGCCTGCCGACGCCAAACATCTACACCGGCGGCCAGGACGCCCACAGCGAGCGGGAGTGGATCTGCGTCGAGGACATGGGCCTCGCCACGGCCACGATCATCGAGCTCGCGAGGGTTTGGGCCGGTGCCTGACATCATTCCGGTGTGAGCACCGATCCGGCGCGTGGCCCGCGCCTCCCGAAGCAGGAGCCTCGCAAGCGTTTCCGCTGGGGCTGGTGGATCGCATGGCTCGTCGTGCTGCTCACGTTCAACTACTGGGCCGCGTCGCGCGCGACGAAGGGACCGCCGCGCGTTCGCGTCCCGTACACGCCGTTCTTCGTCCAAGAGGTGCGCGACGGCCACGTCACGTCGATCACGTCGCAGGGCACCGCCGTGCAGGGGACGTTCAACGTCCCGCTCAGTTACGCCGGCTCGAAGAAGACGAGACAGTTCCAGACGGAGATCCCGGCCTTCGCGAACACGGACGCACTCTCGAACCTCCTGCAGTCGCACAAGGTCGTCGTCAACGCGAAGCCGCTCGACACGGGTGTGCCGTGGTGGGAGAACCTCCTCGTCGGCTTCGGCCCGACGCTCCTCTTCATCGGGCTCATCTACTGGGTGGCGCGCCGGGGGACGAGCATGCAAAGCGTGCTCGGCTCGTTCGGCCGCTCGAGCGCGCGCCAGTATGAGCCGACCGGCGACAAGGTCACGTTCAAGGACGTCGCCGGCATCGAGGAGGCGAAGCAGGAGCTCACCGAGGTCGTCGACTTCCTGAAGGACCCGGAGAAGTACCGAAAGCTCGGCGCGCGCATCCCGCACGGCGTGCTCCTCAGCGGGCCACCCGGGACCGGCAAGACGCTCCTTGCGCGCGCCGTCGCCGGAGAGGCGAACGTGCCGTTCTTCTCGCAGGCCGCGTCGGAATTCGTCGAGGCGATCGTCGGCGTCGGCGCGTCGCGCGTGCGTGACCTCTTCAAGACCGCGAAGGCGGCTGCACCGTCGATCATCTTCATCGACGAGCTCGACGCGATCGGCCGGTCGCGCACGTCCGGCGTCGCCGGCTTCAGCGGCGGGAACGACGAGCGCGAACAGACGCTGAACCAGATCCTCACCGAGATGGACGGCTTCGACTCGTCCACCGGTGTGATCGTCATCGCCGCGACGAACCGGCAGGACGTGCTCGACCAGGCGCTGCTGCGTCCCGGCCGCTTCGACCGGCGCGTCGCCGTGCAGCCGCCGGACCGCAACGGGCGCGAGGCGATCCTGAAGGTGCACACGCGCCACGTCCCGGTCGGCGACGACGTCGATCTCGCAGGGCTTGCGTCGACGACGCCCGGGATGGTCGGCGCCGATCTCGCGAACCTCGTGAACGAGGCGGCCTTGCTCGCGGCTCGGCGGGGCCACGACAAGGTGCTGGAGGCGGACTTCACCGACGCGCTCGAGAAGATCGTGCTCGGGGCCGAACGCAAGGTGCTGATGAGCAAGGACGACAAGCGCCGCACCGCCTACCACGAAGGCGGGCACGCGATCGTCGGGATGCTCACGCCCGGCGCCGACCCGGTGCGGAAGATCTCGATCATCCCGCGCGGGCTCGCGCTCGGCGTGACGTTCTCCGCGCCGGACGCCGACCGGTACAACTACTCGCGCGACGAGCTGCTCGCGAAGATCAAAGTCTCGCTCGGCGGCCGCTCGGCCGAGGAGGTCGTCTTCGGCGACCTCACCACGGGCGCGGAGTCGGACTTCCAGCAGCTGACGCAAATCGCGCGCGGGATGGTCGGCCGCTGGGGCATGAGCGCCGAGATCGGCACCGTCACCGTCATCCCGCAGGACGGCCAGGGGCCGCTTCTCCCCGGCGCGTCGGGCGTCTCCGAGGAGACGCAGCGGATGATCGACGAGGAGGTGCGGAAGATCGTTGCGGGCGCGCGCGAGGAGGTGCTCGTCCTGCTGCGCGACAACCGGGACAAGCTCGACGGGCTCGCGAACGCGCTGCTCGAGCACGAGACGCTCGACCAGCCCGACGCATACAGGGCAGCCGGCATCGCGGAGCCATCCGAGCGGGAGCTCGCCGCCGCGGTACCGTAAGGGGCATGGAGCCGCTGCAAGACCGGCTCGGCCGTCCGCTCGAGACGTTGCGCGTGTCGATCACCGACCGCTGCAACTTCCGCTGCGTCTACTGCATGCCGAAGGAGGTCTTCGGGCGCGACTACGCGTTCCTCGACCGGCGCGAGCTGCTGAGCTTCGAGGAGATCACCCGCGTCGTACGCGTCTTTGCCGAGCTCGGGGTGAAGACGGTGCGCTTGACCGGCGGCGAGCCGCTCGTGCGCCGCGACGTCGAGCGCCTCGTCGAGCAGCTCGCGGCGATTCCCGGCCTCGAGCTGGCACTCACGACGAACGGCGTGCTCCTGCCCCAGAAGGCGCAGGCCCTCGCCGACGCGGGGCTCGCGCGCGTGACCGTCAGCCTCGACTCCGTCGACGACGCGCAGTTCCGCGCGCTGAACGACGTCGACTTCCCGGTCGAGCGCGTGCTCGAGGGGATCGACGCCGCCGCCGCGGCCGGCCTGCCGGTGAAGGTGAACGCCGTCGTGAAGCGCGGCGCGAACGACGACGGCATCGTCGCGCTCGCCGAGCGCTTCCGCGGGACGGGTCACGTCCTGCGCTTCATCGAGTACATGGACGTCGGCCACACGAACGGCTGGCGGCTCGACGACGTCGTCTCCGCAGAGGAGATCGTCAAGCGCATCGGCGAGCGGTGGCCGCTCGAGCCCGTCGACGCCGCGGCCGACTCGACCTCGACCCGCTGGCGCTACACGGACGGCGCCGGCGAGGTCGGCGTCATCGCCTCGGTGACGCAGCCGTTCTGCGGCGGCTGCTCGCGCGCGCGCCTCTCGGCCGAAGGCCGGCTCTACACCTGCCTCTTCGCCCTGAAGGGCCACGACCTGCGGGCGCCGCTCCGCGCCGGCGCCACCGATGAGGATCTCGCCGAGACGCTCCGCGGCATCTGGACGAAGCGCACCGACCGCTACTCCGAGCTCCGCACCTCCGAGACGGCCGCCCTGCCGAAGGTCGAGATGTCTTACATCGGTGGGTAAAGCGGCATAGGCTGCGCCGTAACAGGCCGGAAACAGTCGAAAGGAAGGGCATGAGAGGGAGAATCACCATCGCCGCCGCAGGCGCGATCCTGGCGGCGCTCGCCGTCGCCGGCGTGGCGGCAGGGGCCGTCACCTCGCCGGCAGCGAAGGCCGGCGGGACGATCGTCTTCTGCACGGACGCGACCTACCCGCCGGAAGAATCGATCCCGACGGGCTCGACGAGCCCGATCGGCTCCGACATCGACATCGCGAACGCCGTCGCCGCCCAGATGGGCAAGAAGGCGACGTTCAAGAACACGACCTTCGACTCGATCATCGCTGCGCTCAAGGCGAAGAAGTGCGACGCGGTCATCAGCGGCATGAACGACACCCCCGACCGCCGCAAGCAGGTCGACTTCGTCGACTACCTGAAGGTCGGCCAGTCGATCATGGTCAAGGCCGGCAACCCCGAGCACCTCACGTCGCTCGCGAGCCTGTCCGGCAAGACCGTCTCCGTCGAGTCGGGGACGACGAACCGCGACTTCCTCGCCGCGCAGTCGGCGAAGCTCGTGAAGGCGGGCAAGAAGTCGATCACGATCAAGACGTTCCCGAAGGACACCGACGCCGCGTCCGCCCTCAAGGCCGGCCGCGTCGACGCGTACTTCGGCGACTCGCCCGTCGCCGTGTACTACGTCTCGAAGGACAAGGCGTTCCAGGTCGGCGGCTCGCCGATCGCACCGCTCGCCATCGGCATCGCCATTCGCAAGGGCGACCCGCTGAAGGCGGCGACGCAGAAGGCCCTGAACGCGCTGTACGCGAGCGGCACGATGAAGAAGATCGTCGCCAAGTGGGGGATGACCCACGCAGTGAGCCTGCTGAAGTAGGTGCTCACCGCAGTCGACTGGCATGTGGTTTGGGTGCGCATCGCGCACCCAAACCACGTGTTCTTCATCGCACTGACACGCACGATCTACGTCGCCGTGATCGCCCAGGTGATGGGCGTCCTGCTCGGTCTCGCCGCAGCGCTCATGCGGATGTCGAAGCTCGCGCCCTTCCGGCTGATGTCCGGGATCTACGTCTGGATCTTCCGCGGAACGCCGCTGCTCGTACAGATCTTCTTCATCTACTACGGCGCCAACCAGCTGCTCGGCTTCACGCTCATCCCGAACACGCTGAACCTCGGCTTCTTCAGCCTGGACAGCGCGATCGTCGCCGGCATCCTCGCCCTCGGCGTCAACGAGGGTGCGTACATGCGCGAGATCATCCGCGCCGGCATCGACTCGATCGACAAGGGCCAGATGGAGGCGGCGAAGTCGCTCGGCATGCGCTACGGCCTCGCAATGCGGCGGATCGTGCTGCCGCAGGCGGCGCGCGTGATCATCCCGCCGCTCGGCAACGAGTTCAACAACATGCTGAAGAACACGTCACTGCTCTTTGCGATCGGCGTCTACGAGATCTTCGCGGACGCCGAGATCGGCTACTCGAACTCGTTCCAGCCGGTCGAGTACTTCCTCGGCGTCGCGTTCTGGTACCTCGTGCTGACGACCGTCTGGACGTTCATCCAGGCGGCGATCGAGCGCAAGCTCGCGGCGAGCGAGCGTGGCGAGGACTTGACCTTCTGGGAGCGCGTGCAGGCAGCGTGGAATCCGGTCACCGCGTGGGCACGCCGATGACGGACGTCGTCATGCGCGCCGAGGAGGTGCACAAGCGCTTCGGCCGGCTCGAGGTGCTGAAGGGCGTCTCCCTCGACGTCGCGCAGCGCGAGACCGTCTGCATCATCGGCCCGTCCGGCTCCGGCAAGACGACGTTCATCCGCTGCATCAACCATCTCGAGAAGGTCGACGGCGGCCGCATCACCGTCAACGGCCACCTGATCGGCTACCGGCTCGAGGGCGAGAAGCTCGTCGAGGACTCGGAGAAGAGCATCGCGCGCCAGCGGACGCAGATCGGGATGGTCTTCCAGCGCTTCAACCTCTTCCCGCACAAGACCGCGCTCGAGAACGTGACCGAGGCGCCGATCCACGTCCTCGGCCAGTCGAAGCAGCAGGCGGAGGAGGAGGGCGTGAAGCTCCTCACGCGCGTCGGCCTCGCGGACAAGTGCGACACGTATCCGGGCAAGCTCTCGGGCGGCCAGCAGCAGCGGGTCGCGATCGCTCGCTCGCTCGCGATGCGGCCGGCGCTCATCCTCTTCGACGAGCCGACGAGCGCCCTCGACCCCGAGGTGACCGGCGAGGTGCTCTCCGTCATGGAGGAGCTCGCCCACGAGGGGATGACGAGGATCGTCGTCACCCACGAGATGGGATTCGCCCGGGAGGCTGCCGACCGGGTCGTGATGATGGACGAGGGCGTGATCATCGAGGAAGGCACCCCGGAGCACTTCTTCGAGGCCCCCGAGCACGAGCGCACGAAACAGTTCCTCTCGAAAATTCTGTAAATCTGTGGCTTAGAAAGCTCCGCTCGGTCTAGAATTCACCTGTGACCACCGTCGTCGCAGCGGGGCGGCGAGTGTTGCCGCGCGGGTATTCGGACTTCGGGCGCCAACTCTCGATCTGGTTCGGCTTCTATGTCGCCTATTTCGGCGCGCGCAGCCTCGCAGACCGCAACCCGGCCCAGGCCTTCTGGAACGGGTGGCGGGTGCTCACCTTCGAGCAGCGGACGACCCATCACCTCGTGGAAGCGACGATGCAGCAGGTCGTCAACTCCTCGAACTTCCTGCTCACGGCCGCGGCCTGGACGTACTGGAACTCGGAGTTCACGGTCGTCGGGCTCGCCCTCCTGTGGGTCTACCTGCGGCGGAACGAGCGCTTCGCCCGCTTCCGGAACACCGTCCTCCTCGCCAACGTGATCGGCCTCGTCGGCTACGTCGGCTGGCCGACCGCGCCACCGTGGATGTTCACGACGTACTTCGAGAATCGCGTCAGCCATCCGAACGGCGCCCTCGCCGCGCTCGCCAACCCGTACGCGGCCATGCCGAGCCTCCACGCCGCCGACGCCCTCATCGTCGGCGTCTTCATGGTCTATGTCTGCCGGCACTGGTGGGCCAAGGTCCTGTGGGCGCTGTGGCCGGTCTGGGTGTGGTTCTGCGTGATGGCCACCGCCAACCACTTCCTCCTCGACGTGGTCGCCGGGATCGCGGTCGCACTCGTCTCGCTCTGGACCGTCTGGAAGGTCGCGCGGACGAGAGCTGCCATCGCAAACCTGCTATAGTCGGCCCATAGCAAGTTTGCGATTGGAATCCGCTCCGAGCCGGGTCAAAGAGAGCTACACGACCGGGGCTCGATCCCTCGCGAGCCGCTCGGTGAGCGGTCTTGCACGCACGCGCGTGACGCCGAATGCGCTCACGGCGACCGGCGTCTCGCTCTGCCTCGTTGCGGCGGTCCTCGTCCCGTTCGAGGACCGGAACAAGCTCCTCTTCTACTGGCTCGCCGCGGCGGTGTTCGTCGTCGGCTCGGTGCTCGACATCCTCGACGGCGCGCTGGCACGGGCGGGCGGGAAGACGACGCCGTTCGGGGCGTTCCTCGACTCGACCACCGACCGCGTCGGCGAGGGCGCCATGCTCACGGCGATCGCGCTCGTGTTCTCGCGGTCGGGCAACGACACGGCGGTCGTCTTCACGGTCGCCGCCGTCGCCGGCTCGTTCCTCGTTCCCTACGCGCGGGCGAAGGCGGAGGCGCTCGGCCTGCGCGGCGACGTCGGCCTCGGCTCCCGCGCGGAGCGGGTCGTCGTCATCACCGCGGGGCTCGTCCTCGCGCCGTGGGGCGTTCTCGAGTGGGCGATCCTGCTGCTCGCGGTGACCGCGTGGCTCACGGTTCTCCAACGCATCCTGCACGTTCGCAAGCAACTCTCTGATGGAGGAAGAAATGTCTGACAAGGTGCGCGTCGCCATCATCGGCGTCGGCAACTGCGCCAACTCGCTCCTGCAGGGCGTCCAGTACTACAAGGACGCGCCGGACGACAAGTTCGTCCCCGGCCTCATGCACGTGAACCTCGGCGGCTACCACATCAGCGACATCGAGTTCACGGCCGCGTTCGACGTCGTCCAGGGCAAGGTCGGCGAGGATCTCGCCGACGCGATGTGGGCGCACCCGAACAACACGATCAAGTTCGCCGACGTGCCAAAGACCGGCATCCGCGTGTCGCGCGGCATGACCCATGACGGCCTCGGCAAGTATCTCTCGGAAATCGTCGAGAAGGCGCCGGGCGAGACCGCCGACATCGTCGGCATCCTCAAGTCGACGAACACCGACGTCGTCGTCAACTACCTGCCGGTCGGCTCGGAGATGGCGACGAAGTGGTACGTCGAGCAGATCCTCGAGGCCGGCTGCGCGATGGTGAACTGCATGCCGGTGTTCATCGCGCGCGAGGACTACTGGAACAAGCGCTTCCAGGACGCGGGCGTGCCGATCATCGGCGACGACATCAAGTCGCAGGTAGGCGCGACGATCACGCACCGCGTGCTGACGTCGCTCTTCCGCGAGCGCGGCGTGCATCTCGACAAGACGATGCAGCTGAACGTCGGCGGCAACTCCGACTTCCTCAACATGCTCGAGCGCGAGCGCCTCGAGTCGAAGAAGATCTCGAAGACGAACGCCGTCACGTCGATGCTCGACTACGAC
>DASXLN010000382.1:0-17634 GCA_036496165.1 Gaiellaceae bacterium
GACCCGGCGGTGCTGCGGGGCGCCGTAAAGCGTCACGACGAGCGACGCCGAGCCGACGAAGGTGCGGAGGAGCAACCAGTGGGGCGTGTCGTTGACGAACTTGAGATCGACGTCGGGGTAGTTGACGGTCGCGTCGCGTCCAAGCGGGTAGTGCGAGATGTAGAGGGCGTGATTCGTCCGCGCCGTGATCGGGAGCCCCGCCTCGTACGCGGCGTTGAACACCGTCGTCGAGACCTGGCAGACGCCGCCGCCGAGACCGGTGGTCAGCTCGCCGTTGACGATGACCGGCGCGACGAGGAATCCCTTGGCTGCCGTGCGCTCGCCCGTCGTCTTGTTGAACGAGAACTCCGCGTCGGGAGCGATCAATTTGTCGTCGACGAGGCGAGCCACGAGCTGCACGTTGTGGATGCGGTTCGGAACGCCGCCGTACTCGGTCGTGTAGCTCGAGACGAGGCCGCGGATCCCCATCGCGCGCGCACGCGCCGCCGTCAGCGTGGCGGGAACGGTCTCGACCGGGAGCCGAGCAACCCGCCGGGCCGGCAGACGCCGGAGGGCGGCCGCGAGGACGGTGTCGGCTGCCCGCACCGCGTCGACCTGGATGCCGGGGCGGTCCGGGACGATGGTCACCTTCGGGCCGTCGACGGAGAACGTCGCGTCCACCGGCTTTCGCTGGACGTGTGCGCCGAGCTTCCGCAGCCAGGCGTCCGCGGCCGGGCCGCCGATCGCAAGTGCCCACTTGCCGGAGCTCGGCAGCGAGAGGAGTGGCGCAAGCTGCGCCGGCGTGAGCACGACCGTCCTGGAGCCGACGATGATCCGCACTGGACCCGAGAGCGCCGTGCCGGCCTGCCGCGCGGCGGCCCGAAGCGCTGAGACGCGGACGTGCGGCTGCGTGATGCGCATCGGGAGCCCGACCGGCGTCGTCGGCCGGTCGAGCGCGGCCAGCCGGCGAACGACGAGCGCCGCGGCAGCCGTCCTGTCGAGAACGCGGCCTGTGCGTGCCGGGACGAGCACGACGTGTGTCCCGCGCAGGGTGAGCGACGCGTCCCGCGGCGGCTGGTCGACCCTGTGTGCGATTCGCTCGAGCTCGTACTGGAGCGCGCCGGTGAGCACGCTCGTCGCGGGCGTGACGTCCGCGCCGAAGACCGAGACGCCGAGCCGCTTGTACCCGCGAAGCGGCGCGAATCCGGCTCCCTGGCGTTGCGCGTCGTCGACGGCGGCACGCCAGTCGGACTCGACGCCGACCTCCTCCGGGCGGATCGGAAAGCGCTTCCCGCCACCGGTGAAGACGACCGGCCGGCTCGAGAACGCCGCCGCCTTCCCCTCGAGCAGCTCGCGCGCCTGCGAGGCACGGAGGCCGCCGACGTCGATGCCGTCGATGCGGACGCCGTCCGCGATCGTCGTCGGCGAGCCCGCGAAGACGAGGCCGAGGACGATCCCCGCGGCCGCGACGACGAGCACGAGGAATGCGGCCTTCCGGCGCATCCGGGCGATGGTAGCCACGCTTTGCACGATCGGCACAAACCCGGCACGGACACGTGCCAGGTTGCGAAAGAGAATGGGAGCCAGGCGGGTAGGAGGGAGGGGTCGGGTCCCGGATTACACGCGCGTGAACCTTGAACGCGCGCGCAGCCGAGCTAGAAGACGAAGAGCTCGACGCCGCCGCTGACGTTCAGCTCGACGCCGGTCACGTATGCCGCCAAGTCGGAGCAGAGGAAGGCGACGACATTGGCGATCTCCTGCGGCTCACCCGGCCGGCGCAGCGCCGTTCGGCGCACGATCCGTTCGTTCATGGCCGCGTTCGCCATCTCGAACGCCTCCGTCCCGATGACGCCCGGGACGATCGCGTTGCACGTGATTCCGTGCCGGCCGCCCTCCATCGCGAGCGTCTTCGTCAGGCCGAGGACCCCGGCCTTCGTCGTCGAGTAGCTCGCCTGCCCGAAGCCGCCGAGCGTGCCTGCGACGGACGCCATGTTCACGATCCGCCCCCACCCGCGCTCTTTCATGTGCGGCCACGCCGCCTGCGCGCAGTTGAAGGCGCCGGTCAGGTTGACGCGCAGGTCACGCTCCCACAGCGCCGCCGACTGCTCGTGGAACTGGGCGACGTGGTCGAGCGTCCCGGCGTTGTTGACGAGGATGTCGACCGACCCGAGCTCGTCGACGGTTCGTGCGATTGCCGCCTCGACCTCGTCGCGGTCGGTGACGTCGCAGCGGACCGCGAGAGCGCGGCGGCCCATCGACTCGATCTCCCGCACCGTCTCCTCCGTGTGGACGAGACCCTGCTGGCGGGCGACGGTCGCGAGCGACCCGTAGCGGTCGGTGTCCTCGGAGAGCTGCGACTCGACGAGCAGGTCCGCGACGACGACGTCGGCGCCGGCGCGCGCGAGCGTCAGCGCGTCTGCGCGACCGAGGCCACGGGAGCCGCCGGTGACGAATGCAACCCGACCCGAGAGGTCGATCTCAATCGGCACGCGGCAAGAATATTTCTTTCGCGATCACGAGCCGCTGGATCTGCGAGGTCCCTTCGTAGATTTGGAAGAGCTTGGCGTCGCGCATGAGCTTCTCGACCGGGTACTCCTTGATGTAGCCGTAGCCGCCGAAGACCTGGACGGCGTCCGTCGCGACCTTCATCGCCGTGTCGGCCGAAAACCGCTTCGCGAACGAGGAATACAGGGTCGCCTTCCGCCCGTAGCCCTGATCGAGCATCCACGCTGCCTGCCAGCAGAGCAGGCGAGCGGCCTCGATCTCGGTCGCCATGTCGGCGATCATGAAGTTGACGCCCTGGTGCATCGCGATCGGCATGTCGAAGGTGACGCGCTCCTTCGCATATGCGACCGAGTGGTCGTACGCGGCCTGCGCGACGCCGACAGCACCGATGGCCGTGCCCGGACGCGTGAAATCGAGCGTCGCCATCGCGATCTTGAAGCCGTCGCCCTCCTCGCCGATGCGGTTCTCCACCGGCACGCGGACGTCCTGAAGCGCGAACGCGGACGTGTCGGTTGCGCGCTGTCCCATCTTGTCGAGGTGCTGCTCGATGGTGACGCCCGGCGTGTCCATCGGAACGATGAACGCCGACATCCCCTTCGCGCCCGCCCTGGGGTCGGTCTTCGCGAACACGACCGTCCAGGCCGCGTATCCCGCGTTGGTGATGAACGTCTTCGACCCGTTGAGCACGTACTCGTCGCCCTCGCGGACGGCGGTCGTCTTCAGGGAGGCGACGTCCGAGCCCGCGCCCGGCTCTGACAGTCCGAACGAGCAGAGGATGGGCGACTCGATCAGCGGCGGCAGCCAGGCCGCCTTCTGCTCGTCGCTGCCGAAGAGGCCGACCGGGCCGGCGCCGAGGCCGTTCGCCGTCAGCGACGTTCCGATGCCGGAGCAACCCCAGTAGAGCTCCTCGCCGACGAGCATGCCGTCGAAGGCAGAGAGGCCGGGACCGCCGTACTCCTCCGGCACGTGCAGGTTCATCAGGCCGACCTCGTGCGCCTTCGCGATCACGTCGACCGGGTGCCGCATGTGCTCGTCGCACTCGTGCTCGTGCGGGCGAATCTCGTTCTCGGCGAACTCGTGCGCGAGCTCCCGCAGCGCCTTCTGCTCGTCCGTCAGCCCGAAGGAGACACCGGTCCCCTGGTCGATCGCGGCCATTTCCCAGACTCCTGTGTCGATTGACTGGTCAGTCAATATACCCGTGACAGCGGTTACGATTCCTCTCCGTGGCCACGACGGCGAAACCGACCGCGCTCGACCCGCAGGACTTCCTCGCCATCGACGCTCTCCTCGACGACGAGGAGCGCGCCATCCGGGACACCGTCCGGCAGTTCGTCCGCGAGCGGATCCTGCCGGACATCGGGGACTGGTTCGAGCGCGCCGTGCTCCCGCGCGAGCTCGTCAAGGAGCTTGCGCAGCTCGGGCTCTTCGGCATGCACCTCGAGGGCTACGGCCTTCCGGGCGCGAGCTCCGTCATGTACGGCCTCACGTGCATGGAGCTCGAGGCGGGCGATGCGGGCATCCGGAGCCTCGTCTCCGTGCAGGGCTCGCTTGCGATGTATGCGATCTGGCGGTGGGGCACCGAGGAGCAAAAGCAGCGCTGGCTCCCCCTCATGCACGAGGGCGACGCTGTCGGCTGCTTCGGGCTGACCGAGCCCGACGCGGGCTCCGACCCGGGCGCGATGCGCACGAACGCGCGGCGCGACGGGACCGACTGGATCCTGAACGGCTCGAAGATGTGGATCACGAACGGCTCGATCGCCGACGTCGCGGTCGTGTGGGCACGCACCGAGGACGGGCAGATCAACGGGTTCCTCGTCGAGCGCGGCATGCCCGGGTTCGAGGCACCGGAGATGCACCACAAGATCTCGCTGCGCGCGTCGGTGACGTCGGAGCTCGTGCTCCGCGACGTCCGCGTTCCCGAGGAGAACCGCTTCCCCGAGGTGACGTCGCTGCGCGGGCCGCTGTCGTGCCTGAGTGAGGCGCGCTACGGCATCGTCTGGGGCTCTGTCGGCTCGGCACGCGCGTGCTTCGAGTCGGCACTCGCCTACGCGAAGGAGCGCATCGTCTTCGGAAAGCCGATCGCCGGCTATCAGCTGACGCAGCAGAAGCTCGCCGAGATGGCCCTCGAGATCAACCGCGCGACGCTCGTCGCGCTCCACCTCGGACGGAAGAAGGACGACGGGACGCTCCGGCCCGAGCACGTGAGCATGGGAAAGATGGGCAACGTGCGCGGCGCAATCGAGGTGGCGCGCACGGCGCGCACGATCCTCGGCGGGAACGGCATCACGCTCGAGTATCCCGTCATCCGGCACATGAACAACCTCGAGTCGGTGCTCACGTACGAGGGGACGCACGAGGTCCACACGCTCGTCGTCGGCCAGGCGCTGACCGGCGAGAACGCGTTCCGCTAGAAGCCGACCCCGTCCGGCGGCGGCAGCGGACTGCGTGGGAGGTCGGGGCGTGGCCCGCCCTCGTTGTACGCGGACGGCGCCACGTCGTTCGGGCCGCTCGCATAGAAGAGGCTCGCGAGCCGCTGGATCTGCTCGCGGCCGTGACCGAGCTCGAACTGGCCGCCGCCGTACATGCCGACGCCGCGCTCGTCACACGCCTCGATGCACTCGACGAGCTTGCGCACCGTCCCGAAGCGCGAGGGCTTGACGTTGAGCCAGCGCGCCTCGATCGGCAAGGCATCGAAGTCGTCGAGCGAGTGAATCGGCGCGTCGAAGCTCAGTCGCCCTTCCGCCCCGCGCAACGCCTCGAGGCAGCCGTCCTCCAGCCATGCGTCCTCGATAACGACGTCCGGAAACGCGTCGGCGATCGCGCGGTAGAGGCCGGGGTCGGGCTCGAGGTCGACGACCGTGCCGCGGTAGTACGCCTTCAGGTCGACGACGCGCACGCGGTCGAGCGCCGCGAGCCGGCGCATCAGCTCGGCGTCCCACTCGCTCGTCGCGTCGAGCTTGAACTCGAGCGTCGGGTCGTTCTCGAGCCACGGCACGACGTCGGTGCGCGTCGACGCGACGAACCGGACCGGCCGGTAGGGGCGTCCGACGACGTCTCCGAGCGAGCGATCCGCCTGGCGCAGCGCGAGGTCGAGTGCTGCACTCTCGAATGCCCAGCGCCGGTAGTCGGAGAGCTCGAAGTCGTCGAACCGGCGCGAAAGGTCGTCGAGCGACCATGTGCCGGCGAACATCAGATCGGCGGGGAACTCGTCGTGCTCGGCGGCGACGTACGTCACGTCCTCGCCCTCCCCGCTCGCGCCGTCGCCGTCGAGGACGACCGAGGTCGTCACGCGTGTCCAGCCCTCGCGCGCGAGCTCGCGGCGGTTGAGCGCGTAGCCGTCGACGCGGACCTCGAGCCCGGCGAGCTGATCCCAGAGCGGCATACTCCGAACCCTATGAGGACCGCGCTTGCGCTCGCCACGCTGACCGCATCGCTTCCGCACGCGGCACTGCTCGTACCAGGCCATTCGCTCGGGGGAGTGCGCCTCGGCGAGCCGGCCGCCACGGTGCGCGCAACGCTCGGGAGGCACGGCGTGTGCGACGGCTGCTCGACGACGACGTGGTACTTCACCTACCGGAAGTTCACGCAGCCGGGGCTCGCGGTCGAGCTCGCGGCGGGCCGCGTGTCGGCGGTGTACACGATCTGGCGGCCTGCAGGCTGGCACACCGCCGCGGGACTCAGGCTCGGCGCGGTCGAGGCGCAGGTGACGAAGCTGGAACAGCCGGTCACGCCGATGCAGTGCCCGTCGTACACGGCGCTCGTGCACGACACAGGCACCGTGCGCACCGTCTACTACATCGTGGACGGCAAGCTCTGGGGGTTCGGCCTCATGGCCGCTGGGGCGCCGCCGTGCCGGTGATCGGGATCGACGACGTGCGCGCCGCGGCAGCGCGGCTCGCGGGCGTCGCCAGCCGGACGCCGGTCTTCACGTCGCGCACGCTCGACGAGCGCGCCGGCGCTTCGGTGCACGTGAAGGCCGAGTGCTTCCAGCGCAGCGGCGCGTTCAAGTTCCGCGGTGCGTACAACAAGATCGCGTCGCTGCCTGCCGACGTCGCCCGCCGCGGGGTGCTCGCGTACTCGTCCGGAAACCACGCGCAGGCCGTCGCGATCGCGGCGCGGCTGCTCGGCACGACCGCCACGATCGTCATGCCGGAGGACTCGCCGCCGGCGAAGCTCGAGGCGACGCGCGGGTACGGCGCGGAGGTCGTGACCTACGACCGCTGGACCGAGGATCGCGAGGAGCTCGGGAAGCGGCTCGCGGCCGAGCGCGGCGTCGAGCTCGTGCGCCCGTACGACGATCCGCTCGTCATGGCGGGCCAGGGAACCGTCGCACTCGAGCTGCTCGAAGACGTGCCGGAGCTCGACGTGCTCGTCGTTCCCGTCGGCGGCGGCGGGCTCGTCGCGGGCTGTGCGACGGTGGCGAAGGCGCTCCGGCCCGGGATCCGCGTCGTCGGCGTCGAGCCGGAGGCGGGCGACGACACGCGGAGATCGCTCGCGAGCGGCGAGCGCGTGCAGATCGACGTCCCGCGCACGATTGCCGACGGCTTGCAGGCGCCCGTGCCGGGCGAGCTGACCTTCGAGGTGAACCGCGTCCTCGTGGACGAGGTCGTGACCGTCGCCGACGACGAGATCCTCGAGGCGATGGCGTTCCTCTTCGACCGGATGAAGCTCGTGACCGAGCCGAGCGGCGCGGTCGGGATCGCGGCGCTCCTCGCCGGACGCGTCGCGCCGCGGGGCGGCAGGATCGGCGTCGTGATCTCAGGCGGAAACGTCGGCGTGGTGCGCTTTGCCGCGCTGCTCGGCCGAGGCTGACAAACCCGACGCGAGCACCTCGACGATGTGGTGCTCCGCGTTCGCCACGTCGTCCTCGTCGCCCGGCAGCCGGCCGAGCACCCAGCCGGTGATGAGCTCGTCGATGGCGCCGTAGACGATCACCGCTGCCGTGTCGGCGTCGAGGTCGCGACGGAAGTCGCCGCCCGCCTGGCCGCGCTCGATGATGCGGCGGATCGCGCCGATCGGCCGGACCAGCTCGCCGACGCGCTGGCCGATCTCGGCGCTGCGCGCGATCTCGCGGATGACGACGCGGACGACGTCGGGCTCGTGCCGCCAGCTGTGGAACATCGCGCGGACGATCCCGCGTAGCTCCTCGACCGGAGGCTCACCCGACGTCTCGACATCGTGGATGCGCTCGAGCAGGGTCTTCCAGTGCTCGTTGAAGATCGTTTCGAGCACCTCGTCCTTCGACGAGAAGTAGTGGTAGAGCAATCCGTGGGCAACGCCTGCTTCCTCGGCGATATCGCCGACGCGCGACGCGTGGAACCCCTTGCGCGCGAACACGCGCACGGCTGCGTCGAGAATGACGCGGCGTTTCTCCTCCGCTGCGGTCGATCGTTCGTTCAAGGCTGCCTAACGCTAGTGCTAGTTTCGCCGCCGATGCAACGGTCGCTCGCCGGGATGCTGGTCGTCGACTTCACCCGCTACCTCCCGGGGGCGTTCGCAGGGGCCGAGCTCCTCCGTCATGGTGCCAGGGTCGTCCGCGTCGAGCGGCCCGAGGGAGACCCGATGCGGGCGACGGCGCCCGCGTGGCACGACGCGCTCAACGCCGGCAAGGAATCGGTCGCGTGCGAGCTCCCGAGCGAGCTCGCGACCGGCCTGATCCGGAAGGCCGACGTCGTGCTCGAGTCGTTCCGTCCCGGCGTCGCGGCGCGCTTCGGCATCGGGCCGGGCGACGCCCCGCCGACCGTCGTCTACTGCTCGATCACAGGCTTCGGCGTCGACGGGCCGCATGCAGCGCGCGCCGGACACGACCTCAACTACCTCGGCTGGGCAGGTGTGCTCGAGCCGACGGCTCCTGCCCTGCCACCCGTCCAGGCAGCAGATCTCGCCGCGGGCGCGCTCGGCGCCGTCAGCGAGATCCTCGCAGCCCTCGTTGCCCGCGCGCGCACAGGTGACGGCGCGCGCATCGTCGTCTCGATGACGCACAACGCGCACCGGCTCGTCTCGCGCGCACCGGTGCTGACGCAGGGCTTCGCGTGCTACCGGATGTACGAGACGGCGGACGGACGGCATCTCACCGTCGCCGCGCTCGAGCCGAAGTTCTTCTCGCGTCTCTGCGAGCTCGTCGAGCGCCCGGAGCTCGCCGCGAGGCAGTACGACGAAGGGCAGGACGCGCTCGCGTCCGAGCTCGCGCAGGTTTTCCGCCGCCGCTCGCTGGAACAGTGGCTCGACGTGTTCGAGCGCGAGGACGTCTGCGTCGGGCCGGTCGCGACCTCCTCCGAGGCGGAGACCACATTCGGCACACCGGCACCCGGCCCCCCGGCCGCGCTCGGCGAGCACACCGCCGGCTGGCGCCGGGAGCTCGGCTTGTGATCCCAGCGATCGCGGCGTCAGCCGCCATCCCAGCCGAAGGCGCGCTACGTCGAGGAGGGATCGTCGGTCGGCTATACCGACCGCTATTTCCCGCGTACTTCCACGGCCAGGATCTCGACATCGCGAAGGTCCCGGCCGACCTGTACTGGCTCGTCCACCGAGCCAACTCCGACTACCACCTGCGGGAGGAGCACTACGGCGACGACGCTGCGTCGCTGCTCGTCCGCATCGCCTGGAAGCGCGGATCGCCGACCGTCACGCCGATCCGCGCCTGTCACAAGGAACGCTGCTAGCTGTCCTTGTCCTCGTCCCTGCCGATGCGCCCGAGCGCGCGCTGGAACTCAGCCGGGACGATCCAGACCTTGTTCGACTCGCCCTGCGCGATCTGCGGCAGCGCCTGCACGTACTGGTACGCGAGCAATTGTGGGTCGGGGTTCCCCTCGTGGATCGCTGCGAAGACGGTTCCGATCGCCTTCGCCTGGCCTTCGGCCTCGAGGATGGTCGCCTGTCGCTGCCCCTCGGCACGCAGCACCGCCGCCTGCTTCTCGCCCTCGGCGGTGAGGATCGCGGCCTGCTTCTGCCCCTCTGCCTGGAGGATGGCGGCCCGCTTCTCGCGGTCGGCGCGCATCTGCTTCTCCATCGTGTCCTTGATCGAAGCCGGCGGGTCGATCGCCTTCAGCTCGACGCGGTTGACGCGGATGCCCCACTTGCCCGTCGCCTCGTCGAGCACGCCGCGGAGCGCGTTGTTGATCTCGTCGCGCGACGTCAGCGTCTTCTCGAGCGCGAGGCCGCCGATGACGTTGCGGAGCGTCGTCACCGTCAGCTGCTCGATCGCCTGGATGTAGTTCGCGATCTCGTATGTCGCCGCTTTCGCATCGGTCACCTGGAAGTAGATGACGGAGTCGATGTTGACGACGAGGTTGTCCTCGGTGATCACCGGCTGCGGCGGGAACGAGACCACCTGCTCGCGCAGATCGATCAGCGGCCGCAGCCGGTCCATGAACGGCATCACGATCGCGAGACCGGGGTTGAGCGTCTTGTGGTACCGCCCGAGCCGTTCGATGACGCCCGCGCGCGCCTGCGGGACGATGCGAATCGTGCGCGCAAGCACGAACAGGACGAGAACTGCGACGACGGCGATGACGATCAGCGCGACCATGCGACTCCTTTACTCGTAGACGAGCGCTGTCGCGCCCTCGATCTTCACGACCTCGACACGGGTCCCGGGCTCGAGCACCTGGTCGTCCATGAACGCGCGCGCGGACCACTCCTCGCCGCCGATGCGGACGCGGCCGCCGTCGCGGTCGACGCGCTGGATCACGACGGCCGGCGCGCCCTCGAGCGCGGCGGTGCCGGTCCGCAGGGCAGCCGGCATGCGCAGGTGTGCGCGTGCGATCGGCCGGAGGAGGCCGATCGACGCCACGGCGCCCGCGATGAAGATGACGAGCTGGAGCCAGACCGCGGCGCCGACGGCGGCCGCGACAGCGCCAGCCACCGCTGCGGCCGCGACCGGCCCGAGGAAGAACAACCCCGGCGTAAAGATCTCACCGACGGCGAGGAGCACCGCGGCGATCGACCAGGCGAGCCATCCAGGCATTGATCAGAGCCTATTCAGGCCGAGGACTTCGGGCAACGCGTACAGGTCGGTGATCCGGTCGGGCACCTCCGGATGGCGGTCGAGCCGGTCGACGAGGACGGCACGCATACCGATGGCGCGCGCACCCTCGATGTCGGCGTCGATCGTGTCCCCGACCATCGCCGCCTCCTCGGGCGCCACCTCCAGGAGGTCGAGCACCGCCCGGAAGATCGACGCATGCGGCTTCGTCTTGCCGTGGTGGAACGAGCCGATGCCTGCATCGACGTCGAGGTGGTGATGCAGCGCGAATGCACGCACGTCACGGGCGGAGTTGGAGACGAGACCGATCTTCAGTCCCGCGCTGCGGAGCTCCGAGAGCACCGGGACGACGTCGTCATACAGCTCGAAGTTCTCGTGCCGCTCCCAACCGCGTGTGATCTCGACCGCACAGTCGTACGACGCGGGCGGAGTCCCGCCCATGCCGAGCACGATCCGCTCCGTAAATGCGAACCAGATCTCATCGTCGTGCTCGAGCTCGGGATGACGCTCGAGCGCGGCGACCGCGGCCACGCGGCCCTCCTCGTACCGCTCCGGGTCGAGCGTGAGGCCGTGCCGAGCGCCCGCACGGACGTAGCCCTCGGGCCCGAGCTCGGGCCCGGGCCGCGCGAGCGTGAAATCCACGTCGAAGAGGACGGCGGAGAGGCTCAATCGGGGTGCCCAGATTCGAACTGGGGACCTCTCCGACCCGAACGGAGCGCGCTACCAGGCTGCGCCACACCCCGATGTGCGAGGAACAACCTAGCCAAAGCTCACGGAGTCCGGGCAGCCACGAGGACGGCGTGGACGTACCCCCGGACCTGCGCTGCCGTCGGCGTCCCGGCAGGTAACTCAGCCGCGAACGCCGTCGTCCCGCGCACGTCGTTGTTCTGCCACGAGATCGCACTTCCGGCGAGCTGCGGCATCGGGTGATACGGGATGCCGGACGCGCGCGCGAACGCCTTTTCGATCCGGCGGTCGCCGCCCGAGGCCCAGACCATGTCGAGGTGTTGGTGGAACCAGATGGTCACGTGCGGCCGCAAGCGCAGGATCAACGCGCGGGCGATGCGAGCCTCGCGCTCGGAGAGCGCTCTCGGCCCAGACTCGTACACGCCACCCATGGGGCGCCAGCGCCAGGGGAAGTTGCGGTTGAGGTCGACGCCGTGCGCGTTCTGGCGCGTGTCGGCCGCGACGCCGTCCGGATTGAGCACCGGCACGATCCAGAGGTCGAGGTCGCGCGGGGCGAGTTTCTCGAGCGCGAGCGCGATCGGGATGCCGCCCTGCTCGTTGCCGTGGATGCAGCCGACGACGAGCACGGGCGTCCCTGCCGGGTTCCCGACCTCGATCGCCTTGATCGGCCGCCCCTGCCAGGAGTGGCCGAGCAGGACGGCGGCGAGCGCGAGCGTTCTAACCAAAGCCGTAGAGGCCGGGGAACCGCTCCGCGAGCAGACCGACGAGCGTCGCGGCGGGAAGCCCGACGACGTTGAGGTAGTCGCCCTCGATGCGCTCGACGAGCGCCGCGCCGCGTCCCTGGATCGCATACGCACCCGCGCGCCCCTCCCACTCCCCGGTCGCGAGATACGACGCGAGGTCGCGCGGCGTCAGCCGGCGGAACGTCACGAGTGTCGTCTCGACGCGCAGCTCCTCCCACGCGGGCGTGCGCAGGCAGAGGCCCGACACGACCTCGTGCTGCTTCCCCGAGAGGAGATCGAGCATCTGCTCGGCCTCGCCCTCGCTCGCGGGCTTGCCGAGCACCGCGTCCCCGCAACGGACGACGGTGTCGACGCCGATGACCGGCCGGTCGCCGCCGTCGACGGAGCGCGCCTTGCCGGCCGCATGCTCGAGCGGATCGTCGCCGAGCTCGTCGTAGTCGGGCGCGACGACGTCGAACGGAACCCGCAGCTGCTCGAGGATCGCGCGTCGCTGCGGTGAGGTCGACGCGAGAACGAGCGGCAGCGTCAGCTCTTCCGCGCGACCCACATCTCCTCGGTCGGCCACTTCCTCGCCCAGTCGGCCGTGACGTAGTCGTAGTACACGGGATCCTCGGCGTCTGCCGGTGCCTGCAGCTCGTGCAGCGCCTCGATCTCGAAGCGGTTCTCGCGCAGGAGCCTGATCCATTCGCCGTGCGGAAGGTGAAACTCGGTGCCGGGGTCCTCGGGCCAGACCGTGCGGTAGAGGCCGAAGAGTGGGCGCTGCAGCTGCTCGGTCAGCTTTCCGACCGGCGGCGCGCACAGCATCATCACGTTCGAGTTCGTGAGGAAGATCAGCCGACCGCCGGAGCGCACGAGTCGCGCGGCCTCGGGAATCCATCGATAGGGATCTGCCCAGAGCGACGCGCCGTACTCGCTGATCGCGAGATCGAAGGAGTCGTCCGGCAGCGGCACGCTCTCGCCCGGCGCCTCGACGAGCGGGAACTCGATGCCCGTCTCATCCATCATGCGCCGCGCCGTCGCCAGCTGCGCCGGCGTCGGATCGACGCCGACGGGTCGCGCGCCGCGCTTCGCGAGCCATGCCGAGATGTATGCCGTGCCGCAACCGAGCTCGACGACGTCGAGGCCGGTCACGTCGCCGATGCAGCCGATCGTCGACTCGGGGACGCCGAAGACGCCCCAGCTGATCTCGTCGCGCGCCCACTGCCGCGCCGCCGCCGCGTCGGTGTGCTCTGCGTTCGCCTTCGTCCAGGCAGCGACGTTGCCCGGAAGCGTGTCAGGCGAGCTCATCGGCAGCGAACCAGAGCGCGATCTCGCGCTCTGCCGACTCCGGCGAGTCGGAGCCGTGCACGAGGTTGTCGGGCATCGACATCGCGAGGTCGCCCCGGATCGTGCCGGGGTCGGCGTCCGCCGGGTTCGTCGCACCGATCGTCTTGCGCATCGTCCCGATCGCGCCCTCGCCCTCGACGACGAGCGCCCACGTCGGGCCGGAGGTGATGAACGCGACGAGCTCGCCGAAGAACGGCTTCGCCTCGTGCTCGGCGTAATGCGTCTCGCCGAGATCGCGGCTCGCGGTCAGCAACTTGCCCGCCCGCACGGTGAAGCCGCGCGACTCGATGCGGCCGAGGATGTCGCCCGCGAGACGCCGCCGCACGGCGTCCGGCTTGATCAGGATCAGTGTCTGCTCAACCGCCACGGCGCGGGACTATAGTCGCGCCGGCGTCGATCGGGGTCTCGCAATAGGGGCACACCTGCCAGAGCGCTTCGAGCGGCGCGCGACAGTTGCCGCACGCCTGCCGCAGCTTCGTCGTGCAGATCGGGCACACGAGGAAGCTCGTCTCGACCTCGGTGTGACAGACCGGGCAGACGAGGCCGCGACGTGACAGCCGGTCCTCCATCGCCTTGATCTCGAGCTCCCGCTCGCGAACGTCCTCGAGGTACTCCGGAGGCCGGAAGAGCATGTACACGAGCGGGCCGAGGTAGGGCACGAGCCCGGCAAGCGCGGCGAGCACGAGCAGCACCGAATCGTCGATGCGGCGGCGCGCGTCCTTCACCGTCCAGTAGGCGGACGCGAGCCAGAACACGGCCGCCAGCCCGACGAGGAGCCCCTCGACCGCGTGCGTCGTCACAGCAGCGTGCGGCCGATGAGATAGCCGGCGGCGAACGCGCCGCCGACGATGACCGCGAGCACGACGAGCGCGAACGCGAAGATCCCGGCCTTCTCGCCGGCGGTATGTCCTCTAACCGTCGCCATGGAGCTCGCTGAGAAGATAGAGGGACCCGGTGACGAGCACGGCCCCGCCGGCCTCGAGGGCGCGTCTTCGGGCGGCCTCGGGATCGGGCTCGGCCTCGACGTGGGCGAAGTGGCGGCGCCCGATCTCGGCCAGCTCCCCGGCCGTCAGCGAGCGCCCGTTCCGCGACTCGGTCGCGATCAGCGTGTCGCCGACGACCGACAACGCCTCCAGCATCAGCTCCGGCCGCTTGTCGCCGAGGATCGAGGCGACGATCGTGAACCGCCGGTCCGGCAGCCTCGGCAGGAGATAGCCGACGCCCGCGAGATTGTGGGCGCCGTCCCAGATCTCGAGCGGATCCTCGCTTCGATGCTCGAGCCGGCCCGGGAGCGCGACTGCCTCGGCCGCGTGGGGATCGACGGGCCGTCCGAGGAAGGCCTCGGCTGCCGCGATCGCAAGCGCGAGGTTGCTGCGCGCCGTGAGCACGACCGCGTTGTCGGGCACCAACGGCTTCCACTCCTCTTCGGAGAGGACGACGACGGAGCCCGGGTGGACGACAGCGAGCTTCTCCGCCGCGATCACCTCGCGCGTGTCCCCGAGGACATCCATGTGGTCGAGCGCGACGTTCGTCACCACGACGACGCGCGACGCGAGGACGTTCGTCGCGTCGTGCCTGCCGCCGAGCCCGGCCTCGACGACGGCGACGTCCACCGCCGCCTCCGCAAAGGCGTTCAACGCCGCCGCGGTGAGGACCTCGAACTGCGTCGCGCCGAGCCGCTCCGCCGGCTCGCGCACAGCCGCGACCGCGCGCTCGAAGTCGGCCTCCTCGCCGCGGATGCGGACGCGCTCGCTCCAGCCGCGGACGTGCGGCGACAGATATGCGCCGGCCGCGAGCCCGGCATCGGCGAGCAGCGCCTCCGTGAGCCGCGTCGTCGTCGACTTCCCGTTCGTCCCGACGACGTGCACCGCGGGATAGCGCAGCTGCGGGTCCCCGAGCTCCGCGAGCAGCGCACGGATGCGGTCGAGCCCGAAGCCGTCGGCCGGCCACGGGCTCAGCGACTCAACCCAGCGCGTCGCGCTCAGCAAGATATTGCGCGAGCTTCTCGCGCTCCAAGGCGACCGCTTCGGGCGCGGCGTTTGCGATGAACTTCTCGTTCGCGAGCATTCGCTCGGAGCGTTCGATCTCTTTCCGTACACGCTCTCTCTCGCCGTCGACATCGCCCTGCCCGTCTTCGGTCGGGCGCACGACAGCCTCGAAGATGCGAGCCGAGTCGCCCATGAGCTTGATGCGAACGCGGCTGCGGCGATAGATGCGAGCCGCCGTCTGAGCGTTCTCGATCCTCTCGAACTCGCCCTCCCACGTCTCTGCCTCGAGCCACGGCGAGACCACGAGTCGCGTCTCGTGGAACTGCGCCCAGATCTCCTCGGTCACGTGCGGCATCACCGGGTGCAGAAGCTTGAGCAGCCGCTCGAGCGCCGCGAACGCCGTCGCCCGCGCATCCGGCTCCTGCAGGCGCGGCTTGATCGCTTCGAGGTACCAGTCGCAGAAGTCGTCGAACGTGAGGTGGTAGAGCCGGTCGACCGCGTGCGCGAAGTCGAAGCCCGCGAGGTCATCCTCGAGCTCCACCCGAGTCGCCTCGATGCGCGCGAGGATCCAACGCTCCTCGACCGACGACGGGCGCGCCGCGATCTCGCTCGACGCGCCTCCGAGCAGCAGGAGGCGGCTCGCGTTCCACAGCTTGTTCGCGAGCTTGCGCCCCTCCTCGATCGGCTGCGACGAGAAGCGCACGTCCTGTGTCGACGACATCTTCAGCAAGCCGTAGCGGGTCGCGTCCGCGCCGAACTCGGCGATGAGGTCGAGCGGGTCGATGCCGGTGCCGAGCGACTTCGACATGCGGCGTCCGTCCGGCGCAAGGATCGTCGAGTGGATGATCACGTCGGTGAACGGGATGTCGCCCATGAGCTCGAGCCCGGCCATCACCATCCGCGCCTCCCAGAGGAAGATGATCTCGCGCGCGGTCGAGTTGACGTCGCCCGGGTAGTAGCGGCGCAAGTCGGCGTTGTCGTCCGGCCAGCCGAGCGTCGCGAACGGCCACAGGGCGGACGAGAACCACGTGTCGAGCACGTCCGGGTCGCGCACGATGTCGCGCGATCCACACTCGGCGCACGCATCCGGCTCGGTCTCGGCGCACGTCACGTGGCCGTCGGGGCAGTACCAGATCGGCAGCTGGTGGCCCCACCAGAGCTGGCGCGACACGTTCCACGGCCTGATCGCCGTCAGCCAGTCGAGCGCGACGCGGTTCTGCACGGGCGGGTGGAACGTCACGCGGCCTGACTCGATCGCGTCGATCGCCGCCGCCGCCATCGGCTTCATGTCCACCCACCACTGCAGCGAGACGAGCGGCTGGATACGCGTGCCGCTTCGCTCGCAATGGCCGACGGAGTGGCGGTAGCTCTCGCGCTTCTCGAGCAGCCCCTCCTGCCGCAGCCAGTCGACGACGTAGTCGGATGCCTCCTCCTCGGTGAGGCCGATCAGGAGATCCGGGATGTCGCCGGTCATGCGGCCGTCGAGGCCGATCACCGACAAGGTGGGCAGCTCGTGCGCCTGGCCGATCTCGAAGTCGACCGGATCGTGGCCGGGCGTCACCTTCAGCGCGCCGGTGCCGAACTCTCGCTCGACGCGCTCGTCGGCGATCACGCGCACGTGCCGGCCGATCACGGGAACGATCACGTCCTTGCCGACGAACGCTGCGTAGCGCTCGTCGTCGGGGTGCACGGCCACGGCGACGTCGGCGAGGATCGTCGCCGGCCGCACGGTCGCGATCGTCAGATGGCCGCTGCCGTCCGCGAGCGGGTACTTCGCGTACGTGAGCGCGTCGTCGACGTCGATGTGCTCGACCTCGAGATCGGAGATCGACGTGCGGCAGTCGCTGCACCAGTTGACGATGCGGTTGTCGCGGTAGAGCCAGCCGCGCTCGTACAGGTGCACGAAGAAGCGCATGACGGCGCGGACGTAGCCGTCGTCCATCGTGAACCGTTCACGCTCGTAGTCGAGCGAGCAGCCGAGCCGGCGGAACTGGCGCATGATCACGCCGCCGTACTCGTGCAGCCACTTCCACACGCGCTCGACGAATGCGTCGCGGCCGAGCTCCAGGCGGGAGATCCCCTCCTTGCGCAGCTCGCGCTCGACCACCGCCTGCGTCGCAATGCCTGCGTGGTCGAACCCCGGCTGCCACAGCGTGTTGAAGCCGCGCATGCGATGCCAGCGGATGAGCGCGTCCTGGATCGAGCCGTTCAGCGCGTGGCCCATGTGCAGCGCGCCGGTCACGTTCGGCGGCGGGATCGCGATCACGTACGTCTCGCCCGGCGCGTCCGGATCCGCGTGGAAGAGGCGCTCCTCCTCCCACGTGCGCTGCCAGCGTTCCTCGACGCCCTGCGGCTTGTAGAGCGGCTCCATCTCCATCAAGCCGATCCTAGCCAGCGCCGATAGGGCACCCATGGCGTTTCT
>DASXLN010000383.1:0-8673 GCA_036496165.1 Gaiellaceae bacterium
AGCGTGTCGCCCTGCGGACGGATGAGGCAGAGGTTCTCCTTGCCCCAGAGCACGAACTTGCCGACGGCCGCCATGCCGGTCTCCTGCATCGCGCGCAGGAGCAGCACGTACGGCCTGCGCTGCGCGTCGGACGCGGCGGGCGCGAGGTAGTACGTCCGGTCGAAGTAGACCGGGTCGACGTCTTCGAGCTTCACGAAGCGGAGGATGTCGATCGACTGCGAGCGCTGGAGCGCGACCGACTCGAGGTCGGACTCCTCGACCATGATGAACTCGCCTTTCGCGACTTCCCAGCCCTTGACGAGCTCTTCGGCCTCGACCTCGCGCTCGTGGAACGGGCACCACCGCTTCTGCTTGATCGGGGTGCCGCACTCCCGGTGCAGCGTTCGGAAGGCGACGTCGCTCCGCTGGGTGGCGAGCGCCAGCCCGATCGGGATGTTGACCAGCCCGAAGCTGATCGATCCGTTCCAGATCGTCCTCATGGGATCACCCGAATTCTAGTCGGGCAACCCAACTCCTTCGGACCACTACGATTGTGAACGTGACGCTTCAGACGCGGACTGCGCCCGCCCTGTGGCGATACGTCCTGGACAAGCGGCTGGCGACCCCGGCCTACCTGGAGGAGCAGGCGGACGGCTGGCGCGAGGTCTCGTGGGACGAGGCGGCAAGCCGCGTGGACGCGCTCGCCCGGGGGCTCCTCGCCCGCGGCGTGAAGCGGGGCGACGCCGTCGCCGTCCTCGCCCGGACGCGCCTCGAGTGGATCCTGCTCGACTGGGCGATCATGTCGATCGGCGCCGTCGTCGTTGGTCTCTACCCGACGTCGAGCGCCGCCGAGTGCGATTACATCCTCGGCCACTCGGAGGCTGTGCTGGTTTTCGTCGAAGACGATGCCCAGCACGCGAAGCTCGCTCCCGTGTTCGGCGGGCCGATCGTCCGCTTCGACGAGATCGGCGAGCTGGAGCGGAGCGCCGGCGACGCCGAGCCGGAGCCCGTCTCCGAGGACGATCTCGCGACGCTCATCTACACCTCCGGGACGACCGGCCCGCCGAAGGGCTGCATGCTCAGCCACAAGAACCTCGTCAACGCGGCGATGCGCGTGCGCAACGAGCTGCAGGACGAGACCGACATCGTCCTGCTCTTCCTGCCGATGGCACACAGCTTCGCGCGCATCGTCCACCAGGGCGCCGCATACCACGGCTCGACGCTCGCGCTCGTGTCCGACGTCGCCCGCGTCCCCGAGGCGCTGCAGCGCACGCGCCCGACGATCCTGCCTGCGGTTCCGCGCGTGTACGAGAAGATCCACGCGAACGTCGTCGGCGAGATCGAGCGCTCGAGCGGCCTCAAGCGCGCGATCGGGCGCTGGGCGCTGCGCGTCGGCGCGACGAAGAGCCCGACGAGCCTGCAGGGACGCGTCGCCGACGCGCTCGTCTTCAAGACGGTGCGCGAGCGGCTCGGAGGCCGGCTCAGGATCGGCGTCTCGGGTGCGGCGCCACTCGGTGTCGACGTGCTCGAGTTCTTCAAGTCGCTCAACATGCTCGTCGTCGAGGGCTACGGCCTCACCGAGACGTCGAGCTCGCTGAGCGTGAACGATCCCGAGGACTACAAGTTCGGCACGGTCGGCCGCGTCGTCGACGGCGCCGACGTCAAGCTCGACGCCGACGGCGAGATCCTCGTCCGCAGCGACAGCGTCTTCGTGGGGTACTTCAAGGATCCCGAGGCGACGGCGGCGGCGTTCACCGCCGACGGCTACTTCCGGACCGGCGACGTCGGCGAGATCGACGAGGACGGCTTCGTCAAGATCACCGACCGCAAGAAGGACATCATCATCACCGCCGGTGGCAAGAACATCGCGCCGCAGAACCTCGAGAACGCGCTCAAGGCGTCGCGCTTCGTCTCACAGGCACTGATCGTCGGCGACCGGCGCCCCTACGTCACCGCATTGCTGACGCTCGACTGGGACGAGGTCAAATCGAGCGGCCGCGATCCGCAGGCGATCGCCCAGGAGCTCGTCGACGAGGTCAACCGCGACCGTGTTCGCGTCGAGCAGATCAAGCGCTTCACGATCCTCCCCCGCGACTTCACGGAGGAGGAGGGCGAGCTGACGCCGACGCTCAAGCTTCGCCGCCGCGTCGTGCACGAGCACTTCGCGGACGAGATCGAAAGCCTGTACTCGGGCTAGCCGCCGGTGATGCGGCGGGCGCCGTCGTATGTGGCCGCGTACCAGCCCTCGGAGAGGCTGTCGATGCGGACGACGTCGCCTGTATGCGGCGCGTGGATGAACTCGCCGCCGCCGATGTAGAGCCCGACGTGCCCGAGGCCGTCGAAGAAGACGAGGTCGCCGGGCTGGAGATCGCTGTAGGCGACCGGCACGCCCATGCCCCACTGCGCGCCGGTGTAGTGCGGCAGCGAGACGCCGACCTGCGCATAGACGTACATGACGAGCCCGGAGCAGTCGAAGCCGCTCGGGCTCGAACCGCCCCAGACGTACGGGACGCCGAGGTACTGCATCGCGATCCCGACGACGCCGGTGTACTGCGACGGTGGGGCCTGGAAGCCCGTGCTCAGGTCGAGCGCCGGGTTGTTGTTCGACTGGTACGAGGAGATCCGCGCCTGCGCCTGGCGTGCGAGCGCGAGCTGCCGTGCGTGTTGCGCCGCGACGAGGTGCGAGATCTCGCCTTTGATCGAGTTGTACAGCCGCTGCTCCCGTCCGAGCTGCGACGCGATCCGCACCTTCGCCGCCGCGCGCTGACGCACGAGCGTCGCCTGCGCACGATGGTCGTGCACGAGCGTGTGCTGGCGGACGGTGACCTCGCGCTTGAACGAGACGACCTGGTGCACGACGGCGACGTCCTGCGACGAGACGGATTGCACCGACTCGATGCGGTTGACGAGGTCGTCGAGGCTCGACGCGCCGAGCACGACGGCAAGCGTCGACTGGTTGTCGCGCGAGACGTAGATGTTGACGAGGCGCGACGAGAGATTCTTCTGCGCGACGACGAGGTTCTGCCGCGCGACGCGAAGGCCGATGCGATTGATCTTCAGACTGTGCTCGATCGCGTGGAGCTTCACGTTCGCCGAGTCGTAGCTGTTGCGCGCACGCTCGAGGCTCGAGTCGAGGACCTGGATCTGGGCCGACACACGCTGCGCTTCCGCTTGCTTCGCGCTGATGGAGGGGTCGGCGGTCGCCGCACCGGCCGCGATGCACGCTGCGGCAAGGGCAAGGACGGTGGCTGGGGCCTGTCGCTTCAGTGTCTGGATGACGTCTCCCGACGTTCACCCGGCGCCGCTGCACCGGGCATCCCGCACGTCACAAGGTCGGGACGCTACCAGGGCTTTCGGATGCTCGCAACCGAATTACCCCACGAAAGTTGCCGCAAATTGGCACAAACGGCACAAGAGAATCCGCCACTTCCGGCAACACAAACTCACCGAAACCCCCTGCAAACCCTGTGGTACGGTCCTGCCTCCGTGAGCGCCCGAAGGACACGATCCACGGCGCTGCTCGCAGGCGTCTCTGCGGTGCTCGTCCTCGCGGCCGGCCCACCGGCCGCCGCCGGACCGAGCCCGCACGAGAGCGCGCTGCGCGCGCAGGAGAACGCGCTCGCATCGCGCCTGCACGGCGCGACGCTCGATCTGTACGCGCTCGACTCACGCCTCGGCGCCGCCCAGGCGAAGCTCGCAGCGCTCCAGCGGGAGGCGGCCGGCCTGCGCGTCCAACAGCACCAGCTCGCGCAACAGATCGGGGCGACGCGACACACGCTGCGCGTCTCGCAGTCGAATCTCGGCCTGAGTCTTCGCGTCATGTACGAGCAGGGCGACACCGACCCGCTCGCCGTGATCCTCGGCGCGGAATCGCTGAACGACGCCGTGAACACGCTCGACGGGCTGAAGCACGTCACCGACCAGAGCAGCCGGTTCGTTGCGGTGTCGCTGCTCGCGGAGCGGCGCCTGCAGGCGCTGCGCGCCACGCTGTCGATGCATCGTGCGCGCATCGCAGCGGCGGTTCGCGCCGCCGCAAACACAACACGCACACTCGCATCGACACGTGCCGACCGGCTGTCGTTCATCGCGGGCCTGCGCACACAGCAGCAATTGAAGGCGTCGCAGATCGGCGAGCTCGAAGCCGCCGTGCAACGTGCCGAAGCGAAGTCGCAGACGCTCACCGCCGCCGTCGCGGCCAGCGGCCCCGTCCCCTCCGTCGTCGGTGACCCGAGCCCGGCACCGGCACCGGCACCGGCGCCGGCGCCGGCGACCGGCCGCACGCTCACCGTCTCGGCGACCGGCTACTCGCTGCCCGGGCACACGGCGACCGGCCTTCCGGTCGGCTACGGGATCGTCGCCGTCGACCCGACGCTGATCCCGCTCGGCACCCGTATGACGATCCCGGGCTACGGCGAGGGCGTCGCCGCCGACATCGGCAGCGGCATTCGCGGCGCGATGATCGACCTCTGGTTCCCGACCGTCGGGCAGGCGTATGCCTGGGGCCGGCGGACGGTCACGATCACCCTCCACTAGACTGGGCCGCGTAAGGGGGGTGTTGACAGAGTGACCGAGCCGCTTCCGGCAGAAGACGAGCGTGCGCTCGAGATGCTGCGGGTGCTGATCGTCGACGACCACGACCTGTTCCGGACGGGCCTGCGGAACCTGCTCGAGGAGCAGGGCGTCCAGGTCTCCGGGGAAGCCGCGTCCGGGACCGACGCCGTCCGGTTCGTCCGTGAGGACGCACCCGAGGTCGTCGTCATGGACCTGAACATGCCCGGCATGGGCGGCGTCGAGGCGACGCGCCACATCGCGGCGATCGCCCCGCTCACGCGCGTGGTCGTCCTGACGATCTCCGACGAGGACGCCGACGTGATGGACGCGATCCTCGCCGGCGCGTGCGGCTATCTCTTGAAGGACTCCTCGATCGACGAGCTGATGGCCGGCATCCGTGCCGCGTGGCGCGGCGAGTCGCTCATCTCGCCCGGGATCGCCGCGAAGGTGCTGCAGCGCGTCCGCGCGACGAGCGCGCAGCCGGACATCGCCGAGGCGATCCGGTCGGAGCTCTCCGACCGCGAGATCGAAGTGCTGAAGCTCATCGCGAACGGCAAGGACAACGCCGTCATCGCTGCCGAGCTGCACATCAGCCCGAAGACGGTCAAGAACCACATCTCGAACATCCTCATGAAGCTCCAGATCGACAATCGCATCCAGGCCGCGGTGTACGCGGTCAGGAGCGGGATCGTCTAGACGCTAGGCGTGGCGGATCGCGCGCGTGCGCGCGTTCAAGCGCCGCAGCATCGCCCGCAGGTGCCCGAGCTCGCCCTCGGCGTGCGTCAGCCGCCGCGCGAGCGCGACGATCTCGTCGGTGATGCCCGTCGCCACCGGCTCGTCGACGCGGCCGGCGACCTCGCCGATCCGGCGCTCGATTCGCGTGCGCTCGGCGTCGAGCGCGAGCGCCTCGGCGTAGCCCTCGGTCAGGGTCGCCTCCATCCGCGCCAGGGTCGGCGCGGCCGCGCCGCTCGCAGGAGCGTCGAGCAGCTCTTCGATGCGCTGCAACACCAGTCCGTTGTCTCCGCCCACGAAGATCGATTATCGGGGCCGCCCTGGGCGCTCCGGAAGGGCCGCTCGACCCATCTTCGCGGCGGGTCCGGCCCATTTCCCTTGACGACCCCGGTACCAGCCCAAACAATGAAACGGCGCGTGCTCGGCCGTGTCGTCGCTGCCCTGGGGGTCTTCGCCGCCGCACTCCTCGTCGCCGCTCCGGGCGGCGCAGCGGACGGCTCTCTGCCGTCCCGGCTCATCCGGGCGCTCCACGCCCCGTTCGTCGACTACGCCTCCTCCGGCGCGATCGCCGTCGACCTCGCCACCGGCCAGGTCGTCTACTCCCACAACGCCACCCTGCCGCTCCGCCCGGCCTCGAACGAGAAGCTCGCGGTCACGTATGCCGCGCTGACGGCGCTCGGGCCCTCCTTCCGGATCGAGACCGACGTCCTCGGCGAGGGAGCGCAGGACGGCGCCGCCTGGACCGGCGACCTCGTGCTCAAGGGCTACGGCGACCCGACGCTCTCCTCGGCCGGCCTCGCCGCGCTCGCCCGTCAGGTACGCACCGACGGCATCCGGACGGTGACCGGGCGCGTCCTCGGCGACGAGACCTGGTTCGACGCGCACCGAACCGCACCGGGCTGGAAGGCGGAGTTCTACGTCAACGAGTCGCCGCCGCTCTCGGCGCTGATTGTGAACCGCGGCCTCGTCGGCAGGTTCACGTCACGCAACCCGGCGCTCTCCGCCGCGCAGCTCTTCACGAAGGCGCTCGCGCGCGCGGGCGTGCACGTCTCCGGCGCGGCGTCGCTCGGCACGGCCGACGACGCAGGCGTCGACCTCGCATCCGTCGACTCTCCGACCCTCGATTCGATCGTGCACTGGATGGACCAGTACAGCGACAACTTCACCGCCGAGATGGTGACGAAGGAGCTCGGCGCCGTTCAGGCGGGGAAGGGCACGACCGCCGCGGGGCTCGGCGTCGTCAGCGGACTGCTCGCGCAGGCGGGCGTCCCGCTCGCGGGCGTGCGCATGGTCGACGGCTCCGGCCTCTCGGCCCTCGACCGACAGACGCCGGCGGCCCTCGTCTCCCTCCTGCGCGTCATGTGGAACGACCCGAAGCTGCAGCCCGAGCTCGTCGCGGCCCTGCCGCTCGCAGGACGAACGGGAACGCTGCACGACCGGATGCGCGGCACCGCCGCGGCGGGGGTCGTGCGCGCGAAGACCGGCACGACCGACAACTCGACCGCGCTCTCCGGCTTCGCAGGCGACCGCTACGTCTTCTCGGTCATCATCAACGGGTACCCGGTCTCCTGGACGTGGTCCCGCATCGCGGAGGACCGCTTCGCTACTGCGCTAGCAGCTTCCTGAGGTCGGCCTCGGTCAGCTGCGGAACGCCCGCCTTCTCCGCCTTCGTCAGCTTCGACTTGCCGGGCTCCTCGCCGACGACGAGGCCCGTCGTCTTCGAGGACACCGAGTCGGACACTTTCGCGCCGCGCGCCTCGAGGGCGGCTTCCGCCTCCTCGCGGGTCATGCTCTCGAGCGTCCCCGTGACGACGTAGCGCATCCCGGTCAGCGGCCCTTCGACCGGCTTCTCCTCCTCCCCCGCCTCGAAGCGCAGCCCGAGCTCGCGCAGCTCGGCGACGAGGCGCTCGTTCTCCTCGTCGCGGAACCACTCCGCGATCGCCTCTGCGCGCTCGGGGCCGATGCCCTCCGCCTCGACGAGCTCCTCCTGCGTCGCGTGCATGAGCGCGTCCACCGTGCCGAAATGGCGCGCGAGCGTCTGGCCGGTCACCCAGCCGACGTCGGGGATGTTCAGGCCGAAGAGCACCTGCGAGAACGGGATCGCCTTCGACGCCTCGATCGCGGCGACGGCGTTGGAGGCGCTCACGTCCCCGTACCCAGGGAGGGCGGTTAACTTCTCGCGCGTCAACCTATACAGCTCAGGAATCGAGCGGACGATTCCCTCGTCCCACAGGGTCCTGACGGTCTGTTCGCCGACGCCGTCGATGTCCGCAGCGGCCATCACCCAGTTGATGAGCGACTCGAGCCCTCGTGACGGGCATGCGCGGTTGGGGCACCGGTGCATCACCTCGCCCTCGGGCTTCACGACCGGCGTGTCGCACAGCGGGCACCGCTCCGGCATGCGGAAGCGCTTCGTCCCTTTCCGGTGCGGGCCGGCCGGGCCGACGATCTGCGGGATGACGTCGCCCGCACGCTGGACGATGACGTCGTCGCCCTCGCGGATCTCCTTGCGGTTGATGTCCTCCTCGTTGTGGAGCGTCGCCCGCGAGATGGTCACCCCTCCCACCTCGACCGGCTCGAGGATCGCCCACGGGTTGAGCGCGCCCGTCCGTCCCACGCGGATCGCGATCGTCCTGAGGCGCGTCACCGCGGTCATCGGCGCCCACTTGAAGGCGCGCGCCCAGCGCGGCCGCTCGTGCAGCGACCCGAGCCGCGCCTGCTGGTCGTACGAGTCGATCTTGATGACGATCCCGTCGATCTCGTAATCGAGCTCGGCACGGCGCACCTCCCATGCGTGTGCGCGCTCGGCAACCTCCTCCACCGTCTCGACACGCTCGGCGAAGGGGTTGATCGGGAAGCCGTGACCCTTCAGCCACTGCAGCGTCTCCCAGTGCGTCGCGAGCTCGACCGCGTCGTGCACGCCGACGCCGTACGCCCAGAACGACAGCGGCCGGGACGCGGTGATCGACGGGTTCTTCTGTCGCAGCGACCCCGCTGCCGCATTGCGCGGGTTCGGCGTCGGCTTCTTGTCCTCGGCGACGAGGCGCTCGTTCAAGGCACGGAACCCGGACAGGGGCATGTACACCTCGCCGCGCACCTCGATCGTGCCCGGCGCATCGCCGCCGATCATCGCCAGCGGGATCGTCTTGATCGTCCGCAGGTTCGGCGAGACGTCCTCCCCCTCGACCCCGTCGCCGCGGGTAGCGCCGCGCGCGAAGACGCCGTCCGTGTACGTGAGGTTGATCGCGAGCCCGTCGATCTTCGGCTCGACCACCCACACGACCGGCTCGTCACTGTCGAGGCGTTTGCGTACATCTTCAGCCCACTTCTCGACCGCCTCGTCGGTCGTGACCTTCTCGAGCGACCCCATCGGCTCGAGGTGCTGGACCTTCACGAAGCGGTCCGAGGGCG
>DASXLN010000384.1:0-1867 GCA_036496165.1 Gaiellaceae bacterium
CTTCACCTGGTCGCCGCCGACGCCGTAGGTGTCGCCCCAGACGAGCTCGAGGAGCTGCTCGCGGCTCAGCACCTGGCGCGGGTTGCGGACGAACGTCGACAGCAACCGGTACTCGAGCGGCGTCAGCTGCACTTCCCGGTCGCCGACGGCGACTCGGTGCTGGCCCCAGTCGATCGTCAGGTAGCCGTCGCCGTACGAATCCGCCTCGCTCGAACGGCCGCCGCGCGCCGCGCGGCGAAGCAGCGCCTGCACGCGCGCGATCAGCTCCTGCTTCCCGAACGGCTTGACGACGTAGTCGTCGGCGCCGGCGTGCAGCCCGCGCACGCGCTCGAGCTCGTCGGCGCGGGCGGTCAGCATGAGCACCGGAACGTCGGACATGTCGCGGATGCGGTCGAGCATCTGCCAGCCGTCGAGCTCGGGCATCGAGACGTCGAGGATGACGAGGTCGGGGCGCTGCGCATGGAACTCGCGCAGGCCGTCGCGGCCGTCGGGCGCCTCGAACACCACCGCGCCTGCCCGCTCGAGGAGCGTGCGGACGAGGCTCCGGATGTCCTCGTCGTCGTCGACGACCAGCACGCGGGCGGCGCTCATACCTCTTTCATACCACGCTCAGGCGCCGTTCCCCCACGCGTGGACGATCTTTCCCCCCGTGGCGACCATCCTGATCGTCGATCCAGATCCGGCCAACCGGTCGCTCCTCGAGCTTCTCGTCCTGCGGCTCGGTCACAGACCGATCGGACAGCGAGAGCTGTCCGAGGGCGAGGAGCCCGATCTGATGTTGCTCGAGCCCGCCTCCGGGCCGGGTCTGCGGCTAGCTCACCGGCTGAGGCAGCGGCTCCTGCGGCTGCCGATCCTCTGCGTCAGTATCGAACCGCCGGGCGAGGACACGTCCTCGCTCGACGTCGTCGACTACGTGATGAAACCGTTCCGCCGGTCGACGCTCGAGCATGCGCTCGAGCGGGCTCTGATCCAAGCGCGGGACGCGGAAGAGGTTCGGCAATCGGCGTAGGCCGGGCGCGTTCCCCCGCGCGCCCGGCTTAGGCCTCCTCGCCTGAAAGTGCTGCGCACTTTCAGGCGTTCAAGGGTCTCTAGCCGATGTTCCAGGTCTCGCCGCTGTGCAGTAGCTCGGCGAGGTCGCCCTCGCCGCGCTTTGCGACTGCGGTCGTGAGCTGCTCGGCCATGAGGTCGTCGTAGACCGGCCGCTGCACGTCGCGGAAGACGCCGACCGGCGTTCCGCCGAGGGAGTCCTGGGTCACGCGCGACAGCGCGAACGCCAGAGCAGCGCCTTCGTGATGCGCGTCGTGGACGAGGACGCCGTCCTCGTCGGCGCCGCAGATCTCGATAGACCCGTCGGAGCGCTGGCGCAGCGCCTTCTCGCCGCCCGCGCCCCACGTGATCGGCTCGCCGTCGCGGAGCGGGATGCGGTTGACGCCTTCCTTGTCGTCGCGCACGAACGCGAACGCGTCGTCGTTGAAGATCGGGCAGTTCTGGAAGATCTCGACAAACGCGCTGCCGCGATGCTCCGCGGCGGCGCGCAGCACGGCCGTCATCCCGGCCTTGTCGGTGTCGATCGCGCGCGCGACAAACGTCGCCTCCGCGCCGATCGCGAGCGACAGCGGGTTGAAGGGCCAGTCGAGCGAGCCCATCGGCGTCGACTTCGTCACCTTGCCGAGCTCGCTCGTCGGCGAGTACTGCCCCTTCGTCAGCCCATAGATGCGGTTGTTGAAGAGAAGAATCTTGAGGTTGACGTTGCGGCGCAGCGCATGGATGAGATGGTTGCCGCCGATCGAGAGCGCGTCGCCGTCACCGGTGACGACCCACACGGAGAGATCCGCACGGGTCGTCGCGAGCCCGGTCGCGATCGCCG
>DASXLN010000385.1:0-2511 GCA_036496165.1 Gaiellaceae bacterium
CGGTTTTCGAGACCGCCGCATTCGACCGCTCTGCCACCCCTCCAGCGGAGAAGGAGGGATTCGAACCCTCGATGGAGCCATTCAGCCCCATAACGCCTTAGCAGGGCGCCGCCTTCAGCCACTCGGCCACTTCTCCGGAGCGCTACAGGGTATCGACCTAATCGTGCACGCGGGCGATCAGGTCCCGGCGGCGGATGACGCGCATCGCCGAGCCTGCAAGCCGGACCTCGTAGCCCGCCGAAGTGGGGAAGAGCACCTTGTCGCCGGGAGAGACGCCGTCTGCCTCCGCGCCGACGGCGGTGACGATCCCGCTGCCGCACTGCGTCTCCGCGCTCGCCGGGATGATGAGGCCGCCGCGTGTCTCCGCCTCCTCGTCGCTCTGCTCGATGACGACGAAGTCGTCGAGCGGCTCCAGCGTCAACCGGATCGGGCGCGGATCTTCGAGCATCGAGTTTCACGATACTCCGGTCATGCCGTCGCCGTTCGTCGAGCTCGAGATCGGGGGCCGCACCGTCAAGGTGACGAACCCGGACAAGGTCTACTTTCCCGCGCGCGGGGAGACGAAGCTCGACCTCGTCAACTACTTCATCAGCGTCGGCGACGGGATCGTGCGCGCGTTGTACGAGCGGCCGTGCCAGCTGAAGCGCCAGCCCGAGGGCGTCGGCGGCGAGGTCATCTGGCAGAAGCGCGTGCCCGAGAAGCGGCCGGACTGGATCGAGACCGCGCGCGTGACGTTCCCGTCCGGCCGGCACGCGGACGAGCTGTGCGTGACCGAGGTGGCGCACGTCGTGTGGGCGGCGAACCTCGCGACGCTCGAGTTCGGCGCGTGGCCGTCGCGTCGTGCGGATCCGGAGAAGCCGGACGAGCTGCGCATCGACATCGACCCGCAGCCGGGAACGGGCTTCGCGGAGGCGAAGCGGGTCGCCGCCGTCGTGCACGAGGTGCTCGACGAGATCGGCTACACCGGGTGGCCGAAGACGAGCGGCAACCGCGGTGTGCACGTCTATTGCCGCATCGAGCCGAACTGGGAGTTCCGCGTCGTGCGCCGCTGCGCGCTCGCGTTCGCGCGCGAGATCGAGCGGCGCGCGCCCGATCTCGTCACCACCGCGTGGTGGAAGGAGGAGCGCGGCGAGAAAGTTTTCGTCGACTACAACCAGAACGCGCGCGACCGCACGATCCTGTCCGCGTACTCGGTGCGCGGGCGGCCGGACGCGACCGTATCGGCGCCGGTGCGCTGGGACGAGCTCCCCGACGTCGAGATGGAGGACTTCACCATCGCGACGATGCCGCCGCGCTTCGCCGAGCTCGGCGACCTGCACGAGGGAATCGACGAGGCGGTGTGCGACCTGCGCGTGCTGCTCGAGTGGGTCGAGCGCGAGGAGGCGCAGGGCGAGGGCGAGGCGCCGTACCCGCCGAACTTCCCGAAGATGCCGGGCGAGCCGAAGCGCGTGCAGCCGTCGCGCGCTAAGGAATCTTCTTGATGAGCGTGCCCTTCGGGGTGATGACCCACCAGACCTGGTACACACCCTGGCCGTTGATCTGCCCCGGCTTCTTGTCGGCTGGGCCGAGCCCGGCGCCGCCCCTCCAGAAATAGAGCGGGTGTCCGGCGTAGGTCGCCACCTTGCCGTCGGTCGAGGTGCCGAGCAACGAGCGCTTCGCGCCGGTGCCGGCCGTCCCAGGCGCGGGAAGCGACCGCCAGAGCTTCGTGCAGGCCGCATCGGTATCGCACGCCGAAGTGTTCTTCGGGACGTCGGCGGTCGTGACATAGAGGGTGAACCCATTGCTGTCGACGAGGATCGTCGCCTTCAGCGCCTTGTTGTATGCCGCCTTGACGACGGCTCCGTTCGTGGGCGCGGCGGCCGCTGATGCCGCCAGCGCGAGGGCCAGTCCCGCAACAAGTGCGATTCGTCTCATGTCTGCTAGACGACCCTACGCCAGGAGATCCTCCACGGCAAGGTCGTCCGGCCTGCGGGCCGGACGCACCTCGCGCCACGTGCACTGGTCGGGATCCTTGTCCGGACGGAAGCGAATGAGCCGCGTGCCGTGCCGGAACCGGTGCTTCTCGAGCTTGTCGTAGCGCACCTCGACGACGAGCTCGGGCCGCAGCGCCGCCTCCTCGAGCCCGTTCGTGCCCCAGCGGTTCGGCTCCGAGAAGCGGCGCTCGCTGCGCTCGTCGAGGAGCGGCAGCACCTTCTCCGCGATCTCCTTCTGGTTCTTCGCGCCGACCGCGCACGACCCGACGTAGTCGAGATGTCCGTCGTCCGCGTACAGCCCGAGCAGGAGCGTCGCGATCGTGTCGCGCCCGCCCGCCTTCCAGCGGAGCCCGGCGACGACGCAGTCGGCCGTCTTGTGCGGCTTCACCTTGACGACGCCGTCGCGCGAGCCGGGGAGATACGGCAGTCCGAGCTTCTTCGCGACGACGCCGTCGAAGCCGGCTGCCTGCAGCGTCTGCAGCCAGTCGCGGCCCTGCTCGACGTCGTCCGACACCGGCGAGAGCGAGAAGCCGGCGGC
>DASXLN010000386.1:0-6448 GCA_036496165.1 Gaiellaceae bacterium
AGGTTGAACGCGAGCCCGACCACGCCGTGCTCGAACTCGAGCATCTCCAGCGCGACGGCGTTCTCGAGTCCGTACACGCGCGCGATACCGTCGCCGATCGTCAGAACCGTGCCGACTTCGGCGAGGTCGGTCTCGACGTCGTACTGCTCGATCCGCTGCCGCAGGATCGACGTGATCTCTTCGGGGCGCAGTTTCAAGGTGTCATCTCCTCACGAGTTCCTGTCGCAGTCGTTCCAATCTTCCGCGGACGCTCGCGTCGACGCGGTACGAGCCGGCCTTGAGGACGATGCCGCCGACGAGGCTCGGATCGACGCTGCGCGTCGCCTCGACCTTGCGGCCGGCCGCCTTCTCGATCTGCCCGACGATGTCCTTCGCCTCGGCGTCGGTGAGCTCGCGCGCCGTGGTCAGCTCGACGCTGAGGCGGCGTTCTTCACGCGCCATCAGCCGCTCGAACTCGCGGGCGATCTCCTCGATCTCGCCGGCGCGGCCCTTCTCCGCCACGAGCATGAGGAAGTTCTTGAACAGCCGGTCCTCGTCGCCGGCGAGATCGGCGAGGATGCGCGCCTTCGCATGCGACTCGAGCTGCGGGTTGCGGAGGACCATGCGCAGCTCCGGCGTCTCCTCGATCGCCTTGGCGAAGTCGGTGAGCGCCTCGTGCACTTGCGCGAGCCGCTTCTCCTCCTTCGCCGCGCCGAACAACGCTTCGGCGTAGATGCGCTGCGCGGCCGCTATGCCGGCTCCTCGAGCCGCGAGAAGTCGAGCGAGCCGATCGCCTCGCTGATGAGCTCGCGGTCGCGCTCGGCGTCGAGCGCGCGGCCGACGACGCGGGACGCCGCCTCGAGCGTGAGGTCGGCGACCTCGTTGCGGATCTGCTCGAGCGCACGCGTGGTCTCCGCGGCGATCTCTCTGCGCGTCTCCTCGAGACGGCGTTGCCGTTCGCTCTCGGTCTCCTCGCGCATGCGCTGCTCCATCGACTCGCGCGTCTTGCGGGCCTCACCGAGGATCTCCTCGGCCTGGCTTCGCGCCTGTCCGATGAGCTGGCGGTGCTCCTCCAGCAGCTTCCGCGCCTCGTCGCGCGCGTTGTCCGCCTCTTCGATGGAACGGCGGATCTGCTCGCGCCGCTCGTCGATGAGCTTCTGAATCGCGCCGAACGCGTACTTCCGCAGCACGAAGAACACGATCAGGAAGAAGATGATCGTCCAGATCATCAGCCCCGGGATGATCTTGGTGAGCGGACTGCTTGCGGCGACGAGCATCTACTTGACGAGCACGAAGCCGAGGAAGCCGCCGACGAGGCCGTAGAACACGACCGCCTCGGTGAGCGCGAAGCCGAGCCACATGATCCCCTGCAGCTCGCCGCGCAGCTCGGGCTGCCGGGCGACCGACTGGATCATCGAACCGAACACGGTGCCGATGCCGATGCCGGCGCCGAGCGAGCCGAGACCCATGCCGAGGCCGAAGCCAAGCGCCTGTGCGGCCTTGATGGTGGACGAGGTTGCTGCGAGCACGTTGAGCACGGTTCCTCCTTAGTGAGCCGGCTCGATCGCGGAGCCGATGTAGATAGCGGTCAGAGCGGAGAAGATGAACGCCTGGATCGTCACGACGATGACGACCTCGAAGATGTAGAACGCGATGCCGATCGGGATCGAGACGAACGCGGTCACCCAGAACGTGATGCCGCTGAGGATGAACAGCAGTCCGATCGAGACGAGGATCAGGATGTGGCCCGCGAGCATGTTCGCGTAGAGCCGGACGCTGAGGCTGACGACGCGGAAGACGTGCGAGATCGTCTCGAGGACAGCCATGGCCGGCGCCATCGGCTTCGGCACGCCGGCGGGCACGAAGCTCTTGAAGTACGCGAGGCCGTTGTAGCGGATGCCCTCGATGTGCGTGAACAGCACGGTGAGGATCGCGAGCACGAGTGTCACCGAGAGCTGCGACGTCACCGCGTAGATCCCCCACGTCGGCACGCCGTGCCACGTATCGCCCGTGAGCGGGAGTGGAATGAACCCGACGAGGTTCATCGTGAAGATGAAGAGGAAGAGCGACGCGACGTACGGGAACCAGCGTCCGATCGCCTTGTGCGGAAGGCCCTGCTCGGCGATCTGCGTCTGCGCGAGCTCGTACACCGCCTCGCCGATGGTCTGCCGCTTGCTCGGCAGCAGCGCGAGCCGGCTTCGCATGGTGAAGAGGCCGAGTGCGATCGTCAGGGCAGCGCTGATCGCGAGGTAGACGACCGCCTTGTTGATCGACAGGTCGAGCGGGCCGAGATGAATCCCAACCCACTGCTTGAGGGCGAACTCGTCCGCCGGGTTGAAGGTGGCCGCGAGCATGCTCACTGGATCTTCTCCGACCCGAAGTACTCGAGGAGCGAGACACCGAGCGTCAGCGAGTACGCGAGCGCGTACAGGACGAGGGCGGAGAGGCCGACATCCCTGTTCGCGACAGTCACAGCGAGGAGGACGACGATCACGCCGATGCCGCGGAACGACATCGCGAGTGCGACCATCCCCGACCTGCGGAGATTGTCCGCTCCGGTCGGGATGCGCGCGAGCCAGAAGCCGAGCGCCTCGCCGGCCGCCCAGAGCACCGCGGCCAGCGCCCAGCCGCCGAGCGGGAAGCCGCCGACGATGAACACGGGCAGCCCGAGGACGACGACGGCGACCCCTGCGAGCGCGGGTACACGGCGGCCCGGGACGGGTCGCGGGGTGGAGAACACGCCGGGCATCACGAGAAGTAGCCCTTGAAGCGGCGGTAGACCGTGAAGACGCCGGCAGGGATGCCGACGATGACGCCGCCGAGCACGCCGAGCGAGGCGGAGCCGAACCCCCAGCCGACGAGCGCGCCGGCGCCCGCGCACGTCCCGGTCGTGGCAGCAAGAATCGCACCCGCCTCGACGGGCTGGAACGACGAGCGTGGAGAGGCCTGCATCCGGCGCGAGAATAGCAGGTTGGAACCCCGACTTTGTAACACTGGAATCCGTTATGCCTAAAGGGCCTCGGCGCTTGCTCGTGCGTCGCCGCCCTCGGCATGAAACAAAGAGCCGGGTCGCTGCGTTTCATTGAGTCGGTGGACGCGGTAGCCGACCTCCCCGTGGCGAAGCGCGACTACCCCGCGCTCGCCGCAGCGGGCATCACGGTGCTCCTGTGGGGCTCCGCGTTCGTCGGCATCCGCTCGGCCGGGCGAAGCTTCTCCCCCGGCGCCCTCTCGTTCGGGCGGCTCCTCGTCGCTTTTGTCGCCCTCGCGGTCATCGGTCTCGTGCGCGGCGAGCGGCTTCCGAGCCGCGACGCCTTGCGCGAGGTCGGGATCCCGCTTCTCGTCTGCGGCCTTCTCTGGTTCGGTGCGTACAACGTCGCGCTCAATTCCGGCGAACGGCGCGTCGACGCGGGCACGTCGGCCATGCTCGTCACGCTCGGGCCGATCCTCATCGCCGTGCTCGCGGGCGTGCTCCTGAAGGAGGGATTCCCGCGCTCGCTCTTCGCCGGCGTTGCGGTCGCGTTTGCAGGCGTCGTGGTCATCGCGGTCGGGAGCTCGCGGCACTCGGCCACGACGGCAGGCGTCCTGCTCTGCCTGGCAGCCGCAGGCACCTACGCCGCCGGCGTCGTCGCGCAGAAGGTCGTGCTCCGCCGGCTGACGCCGGTGCAGACGGTGTTCCTGTGCGCGGCCATCGGCACGATCGCGACAGCGCCGTTCGCGCCGCAGCTCGTCCGCCAGCTCGGCCCGATGCACGCCGAAGGCTGGGTCGTCTACCTCGGTATCGGACCGACGGCGCTCGGATTCATCACCTGGGGCTTCGCGCTGTCCCGCACGACTGCGGGAAAGCTCGCGGCGACGACGTACCTCGTGCCGCCGATTGCCGTGCTCGTGGGCTGGCTCTGGCTCAACGAGTCGCCCGCCGGGCTCGCGTACCTCGGCGGCGCCCTGTGCCTCGCCGGCGTCGCGGTGTCTAGGAAGCCTTCCGGAGTGGGTCGTTGGCGGCGCGCCGCCGCTGGTACGGGTTCGCGATCTTGACGATCTCGAGCACGTACACGACGTAGATCGAGATCGAGATCGCGAGCAGCGCGATCGCCGCTGCGCCGATGGTCGGCCACACCTCCCAGCGGCCGTGGGGGCGGATCGGCAGGAAGCGCGTGCCAAGGGCGGCAGCCGCGAGCGACAAGCACCAGACCCAGATCGTCATCGTCGCGCGCGCCTGCGTGAACCCTCGCCGCAGGAAGCGATGGTGCAGGTGCGCCTGGTCGCCCTCGAACACGCGCTGGCCGTGCTTCAGGCGGCGGGCGACGACGAAGGTCGTGTCGACGATCGGCACGGCGAGCACGAGGAGCGGGAAGAACAGGGCGACGGTCGCCGCCGTCTTCAGGAGGCCCTGTACGGAGATGGTTGCGAGGACGAAGCCGAGGAGGAGCGCGCCCGAATCGCCCATGAAGATCCGCGCCGGATAGAAGTTGTGCCGGAGGAAGCCGAGCGAGGCGCCGAGCACGATCGCGGAGAGGATGGCGGCGTCGGGCTTGCCGAGCGAGAGCGCGATCACCGCGAAGGTCCCGCCCGCGATGGCGGCGACGCCGGCCGCGAGCCCGTCGAGCCCGTCGAGGAAGTTGACCATGTTCATGATCGCGACGATCCAGATCACCGTCAGCGGCATGCCGACCCACGACGGCAGCGCGTGGATTCCGACGATGGGGAACGTGAACCGGTCGACCCAGACGCCGAACCCGACCGGGATGCCTGCCGCGAGCACTTGCCCACCGAGCTTCTCGAACCAGCGGAGGCCGCGGAAGTCGTCGATCGCCCCGACCGTCACCGCGACGGCCGCTCCGAGCAGCAGGCCGCGCGTCTGGTGGCCGAGGTGGAGGAACGCGAGCGCCGGGACGAAGATGCCGAGGAAGAGCGCGACGCCGCCGAGACGCGGCACGGGGCTGCGGTTGAGCCGCCGGCCGCCGGGCGCGTCGACGACGCCGAGCATTCGTGCCATCCCGCCGACCGCAGGCGTCAGGAGGACGACGACGACGAGCGCGACGAGCGCCCCCCACACGACGCCGAGGTGCTTCCCCAGCTGGTCGAGGACGTCGTAGTGTGCGGCGGCGGCGCCGATCATCTCCGACTACTTCGTGCCGTAGAGCCTGTCTCCCGCGTCGCCGAGCCCCGGAACGATGTAGCCGCGCTCGTCGAGGCCGCGGTCGACGGCGGCGCAGACGATGTGGACGTCCGGATGCAGCTCGTGCACGTGCTCGACCCCCGGAGGCGCCGCGACGATGCACACGAGGGTCACCGACTGCGCCCCTGCCTCCTTCACCGCGGCGATCGCGGCGGCGCTCGAGTGGCCGGTCGCCAGCATCGGGTCGAGCACGATCGCGTCGCGATCGGCGAGATCGGTCGGGAGCTTCGAGTAGTACTGCACGGGCTCGAGCGTCTCCTCGTCGCGATACATGCCGATGAAGCCGACGCGTGCGCTCGACACGAGTGAGAGCACGCCGTCGAGCATGCCGACTCCCGCGCGCAGCACCGGGCACACGGCGACCTTCTTGCCGGAGATGCGCTGCGCCGTCATCGTCTCGAGCGGCGTCTCGATGTCGTAGTCCTCGGTGGGGAGATCCTTCGTCGCCTCGTACGTGAGCAGCAGCGTGATCTCGTTCGCGAGCTTGCGGAAGTGGACGGTCGGCGTCTCCTTGTCGCGGAGATAGCTGAGCTTGTGCTGGACGAGGGGGTGCTCGACGACGGTGAGCCGGTGCGTCTCGATCATGTGAACTTCGTGTACCCACGCCAGCCGGGATAGAGCGGCCGCTTCTCGCAGAGCGCCGCGACGCGTGCGCGCAGTCCGTCGACGTCCGGCGACTCGGCGAGCGCGCCGGCGATGATGCTTCCCGTCTCGCGGAAGTCGGCCTCGTCGAAGCCGCGCATCGTCATCGCCGGCGTGCCGACGCGGATGCCCGACGTGACGAACGGCGAGCGCTCGTCGAACGGCACCGTGTTGCGGTTGGCCGTGACGTTCACCTCGGCGAGGCGCTCCTCCGCATCCTTGCCCGTCCAGTCGGAGTTGCGCAGGTCGACGAGGAGCAGATGCGTGTCGGTGCCGCCGGTGACGAGCTCGAGCCCGTTCTCCTGCAGCGAGTCGGCGAGCGCGTCGGCGTTCGCGCGGATCTGCCGCTGATAGTCCTTGAACGCATCGGTCATCGCGATGCGGAAGCACGTCGCCTTTGCAGCGATCGTGTGCATGAGCGGGCCGCCCTGCATGCCCGGCATGACGGCGCTGTCGAGCGCTTTCGCATGCTCCTCACGACAGAGCACGAAGCCCGCTCTCGGCCCAGCGAGCGTCTTGTGCGTCGTCGAGCTGACGAAGTCGCAGTGCTCGACCGGGTTCGGGACGAGACCGGCGGCGACGAGGCCCGCGAAATGCGCCATGTCGCACAGGAGGAGCGCGCCGACGTCGTCGGCGATCTCGCGGAAACGA
>DASXLN010000387.1:0-7969 GCA_036496165.1 Gaiellaceae bacterium
AAGCTCGGCGCGCGCCGTCGACGGCGCGATACGCAGGCTGCCACGATCGACGAGCGTTCTCGAGCCGACCGGCTGGCCGGTCGCGACGTACTCCTCGACGACGCGCCGCAGGATTTCCTTCTGACGCGGACTTAGCTGCATTTGCAGGAGATTTTAGCTCAGCAGTGCGGCCGTCACGGCGCCGCCGAGATAGCGGCCACGCTCCGTGAGTGTGAGCGTGTCCTCGTTGTGCCGCGCGAGGCCCAGGTGTTCCACGCGTGCGAGGCCGGCGGGATCGAGCGCATGCTCGAGCCCGGCGAGCGGAAGCGGGTCGTCGAGGCGCAGGCCGAGCATGACGCGCTCGCGCGCGCGTGTGTCTTCGTCGACGATCTCAATCTCTCGATCGGAGTCCCCGCCGAGGTAGCGCGCGAGCTTCGGGGTGTTCCGCGTCCGCTCGTTCCCGATCGTCGAGACGGCGCCGACGCCGATGCCGAGGTAGTCGCGGCCGAGCCAATACCCGAGGTTGTGGCGTGCGCGCCGGTCGCCGCGGCAGAAGTTCGCCGTCTCGTACCACCGGTAGCCGGCGCCGGTGAGCACGGCGACGACGCGCTCGAAGTAATCCTCCATCGCTTCCGCCTGGCGGGCGAGCTCGGCGCCGTGCGCGTGTGTGAAGCGCGTGCCCGGCTTCGCCTCGAGCTCGTAGCACGACACGTGCTCGGGACCGAGTGCGATCGCCTCGGCGAGGTCGGCTTCGAGGTCGACGACTGCTTGGCCGGGGATGCCGTAGATGAGGTCGAGCGAGAGGTTGTCGAACCCGGCGTCGCGCAGAAGCGCGAACGCGCGGCGCACGTCGTCGGGCCGCGCGCCGCGCTCGAGCACGTCGAGCAGATGCGGCTGGAAGCTCTGAGCGCCGAGCGAGACGCGCGTCACACCCGCTGCGCGCAGCGCGCGCGCAAGCTCGGCCGTGACCGTCTCCGGGTTTGCCTCGACGGTCACCTCGTCGGCCGAAGGAAGCGCCTCGAGCAGCCGCACGAGCTCCGGCAGGGCGGTGAACGTCGGCGTGCCGCCGCCGAGGAAGACCGTCTCGACCGGGTCGGCGAGCACGTGCCGCTCCTCTTCGAGCTCGCGCAGGAGCGCATCGACGTACGCCGCGTGCTGGTCCCGCCGGCCGACGGCGGTGACGAAGTCGCAGTAGCCGCAACGGTGCGCGCAGAACGGCAGATGGACGTAGAGGTGCCTGACACCGCTCATGCGATCCGCCTCGGCCTCGGGACGAGCTCGCCGCCGCAGTTCGGGCAGACGTGCTCCAACGCCGCGCCGCAGCCGGCGCAGAACGTGCACTCGAACGAGCAGATGACCGCCTCGCCGTCCGCTGCAAGCGCGCCGCCGCAGCGCTCGCACTCGGTGCGCATCTCGAGGCTCACTGCTGACCCTTGCCGATGTTGAGGACCGCGAGGAACGCCTCCTGCGGCACCTCGACAGCCCCGACTTGCTTCATCCGCTTCTTTCCGGCCTTCTGCTTCTCGAGCAGCTTGCGCTTGCGCGAGATGTCGCCGCCGTAGCACTTCGCGAGCACGTCCTTGCGCCGCGCCTTCACCGTCTCGCGCGCGATCACGCGCGCGCCGATCGCAGCCTGAATCGGCACGTCGAACATTTGCCGCGGGATCTCCTCGCGCAGCTTGTCGACGAGCAGGCGGCCGCGCTCGTATGCGAAGTCCTTGTGGACGATCAGCGACAGTGCGTCCACCGTCTCGCCACCGACGAGCACGTCGACGCGCACGAGGTCGCCGGGCTTGAAGCCGGCGAGGTCGTAGTCGAACGACGCGTACCCGCGCGAGCGCGATTTCAGCTGGTCGTAGTAATCGAGGACGATCTCGCCGAGCGGCAGCTCGTACGTCAGGTGGACGCGTTCGGGCGAGAGGTATTCGAGATGATCGAACGTGCCGCGACGGTCGTTGTTCAGCTCCATCGCCGTGCCGACGTACTCCTTCGGGAGGATGATCGACGCCTTCACGTACGGCTCCTCGACCGCCTCCACTTCACGCGGGAACTCGGCGGGGTTGTGCACCTCGCGCCACTCCGTCGTGTTCTTCTCGAGCACGCGATAGGCGACGTTCGGCGCGGTGACGAGGAGGTCGAGGTCGAACTCGCGCTCCAGGCGCTCGCGCACGATCTCCATGTGCAGCAGCCCGAGAAATCCGCAGCGGAACCCGAAGCCGAGCGCCTGCGACGTCTCCGGCTCGTAGAAGAGCGCAGCGTCGTTCAGCTTCAGGCGCTCGAGCGCGTCGCGCAGCTCCGGGTACGCGTCGGAGTCCGTCGGGAAGAGGCCGGCGAACACCATCGGCTTCACGTCCTTGTAGCCGGGGAGCGCCTCGCGCGCAGGGTTCGCGACCGTCGTGATCGTGTCACCGACACGCAGGCGCGAGACGTCCTTCAGCCCGGTGATGACGTAGCCGACCTCACCGGCGGACAGCGAGTCGACAGGCGTCATCGTCGGCGAGAAGAAGCCGAGCTCCTCCGCCTCGAAGCGCGTCGCCGTCGCCATCGTCTGCAACGCCTCCCGGCGCGAGAACGAGCCGTCGACGACGCGCACGAAGGCAACGACGCCGCGATACTGATCGTACGAGGAGTCGAACACGAGCGCGCGTGCCGAACCGGCGGGCTCGCCCGCCGGCGGCGGGACGCGCTCGACGATCGCGTCGAGGACGTCGGCGACGTTCAACCCGGTCTTCGCCGAGATGCGGACGACGTGCGTCGGGTCGTCGCCGAGCAGGTCGGCGACCTCCATGGCCGTGCTGTCCGGATCGGCCTGCGGCAGGTCGATCTTGTTCACGACCGGGACGATCTCGAGGCCGTTCTCGATCGCGAGGTAGGCGTTCGCGAGCGTCTGCGCCTCGATCCCCTGCGCGGCGTCGACGACGAGAAGCGCGCCTTCGCACGCTTGCAGCGACCGCGACACCTCGTAGGTGAAGTCGACGTGACCGGGCGTGTCGATGAGGTTGAGCTCGTGCCCCTTCCACGTCACCCGCACCGCCTGCGCCTTGATGGTGATGCCGCGCTCGCGCTCGAGGTCCATCGAGTCGAGAAGCTGCGCGCGCATGTCTCGCGCCGCGACGGCGTTCGTGATCTCGAGGATGCGGTCGGCGAGCGTCGACTTGCCGTGGTCGATGTGCGCGATGATCGAGAAGTTGCGGATCTTGCTCTGATCCACGGACTACTTCTCGCCATCCCAGTAGTCCAGATGGTCGGAACGGCGCAGCATGTAGTGCGTCCCGCCTGCCCAGACGCCGACCTTGTCGCTGTCGGGATACTCCGCGATGCCGACCTCGTTCTTCGTCGAGATGATCCCGACCCGCGCCGGTTCGTCGTTCGCGCGCACGAGATGGGCGCCGTCCGGGCCGATGGGGAAGCAGACGGTGTCGCCCGGCTCGAGCACGCGCTCGCCCTCCGGCGTGCGGAGTGTCGGCCTGCCGGCGAGGACGAAGAGCCACTCCTCGTCGGTCCACTCGAAGTGGTACGCGCATACCGCTTGGCCTGGCGGCAGCTCGTAGACCGTCATGCCCAGGCGGGTCGCCCCGATCGTCCCGCCGACCTTGACGGCATTGCACCGGTAGCCGTCCGGCGTCTCGTCGGTCGCGAGGTCGTCGGGCTTACCCGTGAAGAGGTTGAAGATCTTCATGCCACAAGGCTAGTCGCGGTCGAGGCGCATGAGCCGGTGCGGGAGCCCGTTCTCCTCGACGTCGCCGACCTGGCGGAACCCGGCCTTCTCGAATGCGCGCCAGGAGCGGCGGTTTCCCTCCTCGACGAGGGCGAACGCACAATCGGTCTCCACGATCTCGGCGACGAACCTCGAGAGGATCTGCGGGCCGAGCCCGCGGCCGACGCAGTCTTCCTCTCCGATGAGGAGGTCGACCTCCCCGTCATAGGTCTGGATCAGCCCGACCTCCCGGCCGTCGACGACGATGACGTAGCGTCCTTCCAGCTCCTGCGCGAGCTCGTACTCGATCGGCTCGCGCCACCAGAGGCGTACGTGCTCCCGCTCGAGCCAGGACCGCAGAAGCGGAACGTCGGTCTCCGCGAGCGGCCGGAACTCGATCACCGGTGCCGCAGCGCGAGCAGCGTCTGCAGCTCGCGTACCCGCAGCGCCCTGGACGCGACGACGTATGTGAAGAGCGCTGCAGCGAGGGCGAGGCCGAGCGACACGACCTGCGCGCCGAACGAGCGACCGAGCGCGTGGTCGAGTGGCTTCCAGACGACCCACGAGACGATCGCGACGGCCGCCGACGCGACGGTGACGCGCGCAACGGTCTGGGCGATCTCGCCCCCGTCGATCCGGCCGAGGCGCCGGCGCAACAGGACGAGCAGCGCCCAGGTCCCGGCGACGTTGCAGATCGCCGTGCCGAGCGGGATCCCCCAGACTCCGACACGGTAGAGGGCGACGTCGAGGATCGCGTTGAGGAGGAGGTTGCCGAGCGCGACGACTGTCGGGATCCAGTTCGATTGCAAGCTGAAGAAGGCGCGGTTGAGCATGAGCATCGCGCCGTTGAAGACGAGGCCGGCGCTGAAGGCCGCGAGCGCGCCCGCGACGACCGGCGTCTGAGCGGGTGCGAAATGGCCGCGCTGGAAGAGGATCCGGACGATCGGCTCCGCGAGCACGGCACTGACGGCGGCGGCGGGGATCAGCAGGAACGCGATCTGCCGCAATCCCATAGCAACGGTCGTGCGGAACCCGGGCATGTCGCCTCGCGTGGCGAAGCGCGAAAGCCTCGGGAAGAGCACGGTCGCGATCGCGACGGAGAACATCCCCTGCGGAAGCATGTAGACGAGGAACGCCTTCTGGATCGCGTTCGGCGCGAGGTTCGCGTTGACGAAGCGCGATGCGAAGAACGTGTCGATGACGGCGTTGACGTTGATCAGTCCGAGTCCGAGCGTCACCGGCACCATCAGCACGAAGACCCGCTTCACCGCCGGGTCGCGCCAGTCGAGGACGAGCTGCAGATGGCCGTCGCGCCCGCGCAACCACGGCATCGGCAGGAACACCTGGATGAACGTCGCGACGAGGATCGACACCGCGTAGACGTAGAGCTTCGTGTTCGTCGAGTGCGCCTGCGGAACGCCGATCGCGAGGCCGGCGATGATCGCGAGATTCCAGAAGACCGGCGAGAGCGCCGGGACCGTGAAGTGCTCGTAGCTGTTGAGGATGCCGACGACGATTCCCGAGACACCGAGAAGCGCGACGATCGGGAACAGCACGCGCGACAACCCGACGGCAAGCGCGCGGTCGTGCCCCGGATTGCCGAAGAGACCGATGATCCACGGCGCGACGAGCACGAAGATCGCCGTGAGCGCGGTCAGCCCGAGCAGCATGAGCCAGAAGAGCGTCGAGGCGACGCGCCACGCCCGCTTGCGCTCGCCCTTCTCGAGCAGCTCGCTGAAGACCGGGACGAACGCCGACGACAGGGCTGCGTCGGCGACGAGCGCGCGCACGAGGTTCGGGACCTGGAACGCGACCGTGAACGCGTTGATCTTCCCGGCGGCGCCGAAGTAGTAGGCGGCGATGACCTCGCGGACGAGGCCGAAGACGCGCGAGAGCCCGGTCGCCACTGCGAAGATCGCGCCCGAGACCGCGAGCCGCGTGCGTTCCGGGGCGGGCGGCGCGGCGCCGTCCTCGCGCGGCGGCGGGACCCGCAGCACCATCGTCGGCTGCTCGGAGAGGTCGGAGAGCAGCGGCCAGCGGTCGAGCGACTCCGTCCGCTCGAAGTACGGGTCGCGGCCTTCCTCCTGTCGGCGGCGGTCGCGCTCCAGACGGCGGAGGTCGCGCTCGCGATCGGTGTCGCTCACGGGGCGAGCATAGGCGGCCTGGCGGCGACCGCTGCTACCATCCCCCGGCTTTGCCGAACATCAAGCAACAGGAAAAGCGCGTCCGCCAGGCCTCCCGGCAGCGGTTGGAGAACCTCCGCTGGAAGTCGACCGCAAAGACGCTCATGCGGCGGCTGAAGGAGGCCGACGCCAAGACCGTCGACGAGCGGCACCGCGAGCTCGTCAGCTGGCTCGACAAGGCCGCGTCCCGCGGCTCGCTCCACCGGAACACCGCCGCCCGCCGCAAGGCGCAGGCAGCGAAGCTCCTCGCCGGCAAGAAGTAGCGCTAGCCCGCGCGGCGGGTGACGTCGACGAGCGCACGGTCGAGCTCGAGGTCGGAAGGCATGCGCGAGCCGCCCTTCGCCGCCGCGTCCAGCTCGGCGAGGCGCACGAGTGCGAGCGCGAGCTCGTCCGCGGAGAAGTTCGACGCCTGGCTGTACGCCTTCTCGGCGGCGAACGGATGCATCTTCAGCTTGCCCGCAGCGTCGCGCGCGGGGACGCCCGCCTCGGCGAGCCGCTGGATCCTCCGCACGCGGCCGACGTGGCCGACGAGCGACGCGACGATGCGAAGCAGCTCGCCCGATCGCGTCCTGTGCGTTCGCTCGAGCAGCGACTCCGTATGCGCGAGCACGGCGCCGACGTCGCGCCGCCCCCAGGCATCGGTCAGCGAGAAGATCGGAGTCTCCGCCCGCCCGACGGCGAGCTGCTCGACGACCGAGACGGTGATCGCGTCACCGCCCGCCCACGTGGCGAGCTTGTCGATCTCGCTCGAGAGCTCGTCCAGGTCGTCACCGACCACCTCGACGAGCGCGCGGCATGCGTCTCGGTCGGCCTTCGCGCCGAGTCGCGCGAACTGCTCGCCGACCCACTCCGGCAGCTTCCGCTTCGGAACGTCGTACGTCAGGAGCTCGCCTGCCTTCTTCACCGCCTTTGCAAGCGCCGAGTCGGCCTTCATCTCCTCGGCGACGAGCGCAAGCACGGTCGCAGGTGCTGGCGACGCGAGGTACGCGGTGACCGCCTTCACGTCGTCGGCCTTCCAGCGATCGGCCTCGTCGACGATGACGAGGCGGCCGTTGCCGACGAACAGGCCCATCGCATTGCAGGCCGCGACGATGTCGTCGCCGCTCGCCTCGCGTACGTTCAGATGCTCGGTGGCGTCGTCGCCGATGCGGTCACGCAGGCGGCGCAGGGCTCGGGCGATCTTCGGCCGGTCGCTGCCGGAGAGGAGATAGACCGGCTTCAGCTCGTTCGCCGCCACTCCGCCAAGCATATGCAGCGAGCACGAGGACGCCTGCGGCGACGAGCGCTGCGGCAGGAGCCGACGTCACCTGCGCGCCGGGGAGCCCGCCGAAGAAGCGCGCGCACCCGGCGACGAACGACGCGCCCAGGCCGTTCACATCGGCGAGCGCGGCGGCGAGCGGCGGAGCGACGGGTGCGACGAGCGCGGTCACGAGCGCGAGAACGAGCATCTGCGCGACGACCGGAACGGCGACGACGTTCGCCGGGACCGTGACGACGGAGATCTGGTGGAACTGCAGCCACGTCACCGGTGCCGTCGCGAGGCCGCAGGCGGTCGAGACGCCGATGAGCTGCGCGAGCGACCGCGGCACCGGATAGCCGGCGAGCGCGCGCACGACGCGCGGCGTGACGACGAAGATCGCCGCCACCGCGGCGAACGAGAGCTGGAAGCCCGCGTCGAGGACGAACATCGGGTTCCACGCGAGCAGCGCGACCGCGCCGACGAGCAGCGCGTGCCAGCGGTCGCGCTCACGCGCCGCGAGCCACGCGAGCGACCCGAGCCCGGCGGCGACCGCGGCGCGGATCACGGACGGATGGAAGCCGACTGCGAGCGTGTACGCAGCGACCGACGCGATCGCGCCGAGCTCGGCCGCGACGCGATTCCGCCGAAAGAGCAGCAGCGCACCGGTCGCGACGGTCCCCACCTTGAGCCCGTCGACGGCGAGGCAGTGATAGAGACCCGACGCGCGGAATCGTGAGAGCAGGGTGTCGCCGATCCCCTGCGGCCGGCCGAGCACGATCGCGTCGACGATGGCGCGCCGCTCACCGTGCAGGCCGTACGCCGAGTCGGCGTCGAGCCACTCCTGCAGGTGGTCGCCGACACTGGCGAGCC
>DASXLN010000388.1:0-7824 GCA_036496165.1 Gaiellaceae bacterium
AGACGTCCTCCCCCTCGATGCCGTCGCCGCGGGTCGCGCCCTGCGCGAACACGTTGTCCGCGTACGTCAGGTTGATGGCGAGGCCGTCGATCTTGGGCTCGAGGACGTAGGCGACGGGCTCGTCACCGCCGAGCCGCTTGCGCACGTCGTCGGCCCACTTGGCGATCGCCTCGTCGGTCGTCACCTTCTCGAGCGACCCCATCGGCGTCAGATGGCGGACCTTCTGGAACCGGTCCGAGACGGGCGCGCCCACGCGCTGCGTCGGCGAGTCGGGCGTGACGAGCTCCGGATGCTTCGCCTCGAGGGCGACGAGCTCGTCGTAGAGGACGTCGTAGGCGGCGTCCTCCATGACCGGGTCGTCGTCGACGTGGTACGCGATGAGCGCGCGATTGAGGAGGTCACGCAGCTCGGTGGCGCGCCTTGCCGGGTCAGACTGCGGCAAGCAGCTCCTCCGCCGTGTCGACGATCGCGTCCGGCTCCTCCGCCTCCAGGCGCGAGCGGTCGTGGATGCGTCCCCACGTGACGGCGACCGAGCCCATCCCGGCCGCCTTGGCGGCCCGGACGTCGAAGGGCGAGTCGCCGACGTAGACGATGTCGGCCGGGCTCGCGCCGAGCCGCCCGGCCGCGAGCAGGAGCGGCTCCGGGTCGGGCTTGTGCCGGGTCGTCTCGTCGCCGCCGACGACGGCCTCGAACAGGTGGCCGAGCGGCACGTGCTCGAAGGCGAGCTCGACGGTCACGCGGCGCTTGGCGGTGACGACTCCGAGCCGGCGCCCCTCGGCGTGGAGCCGCTCGAGAGCGCGGTCGATTCCGGGGCAGCAGACGAGCTCCTCGTGGAGCGGCTCGTTGTGCGCCCGGTAGACGGTCACGAGCTCGTCGACCCGCTCGGCGTCGAGAGCCTGCATCTGCGCCTCCAGGCCGGGGCCGCCGACGGCGGCCATGAGCACCTCGTCCGGGAACTCCCGGCCCAGCACCTCCCGGGCCGCATGCCGCATGGAGGCGAGGATGATCCCGCCTGAGTCGATCACGGTGCCGTCGAGATCGAACAGAACGACGGGGTACCTCATTCGGGTGATCCTACCCCGCTCATACCTAGATCCCCCGTTCGGGGGGCGCTTGCGCATCCGGCGGACCGAAAGGATGCCCCTGCAGCACTGCGGCTACCCACTTTGGAGGTGCGACTGCAATGGTTCGTTGGCACTCTGCAAGTCTCAAGACGGCGATCGCTCTCGGCGCGCTGACCTCGCTTCTCGTCGGCTCGGGTGCGGGCGTGCGCTGGGGCGAGCTCTCGTCGATCATTTCCAGCATCACGAGCTTGTTCTAGACGGATCTCCGCGCGGAGCCGGCGAGGCGTCGGCTCCCCGCGACCCCCTCTCTTGACCATGGCGTCGACAGAGACAACGATCATCGGGCTTCCCGTGCGGCTCGTCGCGTATGTCGCGGCGGTCGTGCTAACGGCGTCCGGTGCGCTCGGCCTGGCGGTCGCGCATCTCGCCGTCTATCCCCCGCGGCTGACGACGTGGCTCGGCATGGGCCTCTTCCTCGCCTTCGGGATCATCGCCGAGTTCTATCCCGTCCCGCTGGACGAAAAGGACAGCAAGGTCTCGCTCGGGTTCGTGTTCAACATCGCCGCACTGCTCATCTTCGGCTGGGCGGCCGCAATCCCGATCGCGGCGCTCTGCATCTTCCTGCCGATGGTGTTCCAGCGGATGCCGACGATCAAGGCAGCCTTCAACGGCGGCGCGTACGCGATCGCCGCGGCCGCCGCCTCGATGCCGCGAATTCTCGGCGTCGTGCCGAGCCACGACGTCGTCCGGCTGAGCGCCTACGCGTTCGTCGGCGGCATGATCTTCGTGCTCGTCAACGTCGGGCTCGTGGCCGGCGCCGTCACGCTTGCGGAGCGGATCCGATACCGCGAGACGCTCGGTTCCCTCCTTCGCTACTCGGGGCCGGCGCTCGCGATCATGGCTTTCCTCGCGGCGCTCGCCGCGAACCTCTGGACGATCAAGCCCGGGCTTCTCGTCCTTCTCGCTGGGCCGCTGTTCGCGCTCTCGCTCTACCAGCGGACGGCGCTCAAGTCGCGACTGGCGCTCCACGACGCGCTCACCGACAACCTCACCGGCCTCGGCAACCACCGCGGCTACCAGGCGGCGCTGCGCGAGCGGATCGCGCGCGCGAAGCACGACCACACCGAGTTCTCCCTCTGCATCGTCGACATCGACGACTTCAAGGGGATCAACGACACGTACGGCCACCAGGTCGGAGACGACGTCCTCGTTGCGCTCGCGGAGATCCTGGGGAACGCGCGAGACGGCGAGGCATTCCGCTGCGGCGGCGACGAGTTCGCACTCATCTTCCCGGGGGAGAGCACGTCCGCCTTCGAGCGGATCACCGACGTCCAGGAAGCGGTCGCGGGCCTGGGCCTGACGCCGGTGACGATCAGCGTCGGCATCGCCGGCTATCCGAGCCAGGCGAGCGAGGCGGACGGGCTTCAGCGCATGGCGGACGGCGCGCTCTACTGGTCGAAGCACCACGGGAAAAACCGCAGCTTCGTGTACAGCCCGAAGGTCGTGCGCATCCATTCCGCGAAAGACCTCGAGTGGGAGACGGAGCGGGTGGCGCGCCTGCGCGCCGCGAAGAACATCGTCCGCTTCGTCGACGCGAAGGACACGACGACGGCGAACCACTCCGAGACCGTCTCGCGCCTCGCGGCGGCGATCGGCACCGAGCTCGGCCTCGACGAGAACATCGTCGACCAGCTCGCGCTCGCCGGCCTGCTGCACGACATCGGCAAGATCGGCATCCCCGACTCGCTCTTGCAGGCACCGCGCGCCCTGTCGGCGGTGGAGATGGAGTCGGTCAAGGCGCATCCGACGCTCGGCTACTCGCTGCTCGAGGGCCTCGGGATCGCGCCGATCGACGAATGGATCCTTCATCACCACGAGGACTGGGCCGGCACCGGCTATCCGGATCGCCTCGCCGGCGAGGAGATCCCGCTCGGCGCGCGCATCATCCGCGTCGCGGACTCCTTCGAGGCGATGACCGCCAACCGACCGTACCGCGCCGCGCAGAGCCTCGAGTACGCGCTCTCGGAGCTGCGGGCGTACGCCGGCGAGCAGTTCGACCCGATCGCGGTCGCCGCGGTCGAGTCGCACCTCGCCAAGACGTCGCAACTCGCGTTCGCCTGATGGTCCTCGCCCTGCCGTTCATCATCGGCGCGCTCGTCGCGCTGCCGTTCGGTGGCCGCCTGCGGACGCTCGCGACCGTCCGCCTGCACTGGCTCTGGCTCGCATATGTCGCCCTCGCCTTCCAGATCGCGGCGTTCCCCGGTAGCTCACTCCCCTGGCACACCCCGGACGGGGTGGCAGTCGGCCTCTGGATCGCGTCCGACCTCCTGCTCGTCGCGGTGGTGGTGCGGAACGTCCGCCTTCCGGGCGTCGCGCTCGTCGCTGCCGGCCTCGCCTCGAACCTCCTGGCGGTCGTCGTCAACGGCGGCCACATGCCGGCGCTGCCGCGGGCGCTCGCCGGCGCGGGCCTGCACTACACCCGGTCGATGAACAGCGAGGCGATGGCGCATCCCGCGCTCGCGTGGCTCGTCGACCGCTGGGCCGCTCCGCACTGGATCCCGCTCGCGAACATCTTCTCGGTCGGCGACGTCGCCATCGCGGTCGGCGGCTTCGTCCTCGCGCTCGCCGTCACCGGCGCCCGCGTCCCGGGGCGCAAGCCGCACCCCGCGACGACGTAAGCTCCCTCGCATCCGCTTCCTCGTCGTCCCCCACACGCACTGGGACCGTGAGTGGTACGTCCCGTTCGAGGTCTTCCGCCTGCGTCTCGGGGCGGTCGTCGACGAGGTGCTCGACACGCTCGAGCGCGACGAGTCGTTCACGTCGTTCACGCTCGACGGCCAGGCGATCGTCCTCGAGGACTACGCCGACGTGCGGCCGGAGAACGCCGACCGGCTGCGCGCCCTGCTCGCCGCGGGGCGCCTCGAGGCAGGCCCGTGGTACGTCCTGCCCGACGAGATCCTCGTGGGCAGCGAGGCGCTCGTGCGCAACCTGCTGCTCGGCCGCCGCGCGTGCAGGCGGTTCGGCGCCGAGCCGACAACGGCGGGCTACGAGCCGGACAGCTTCGGGCATCCCGAACAGCTGCCGCAGATCCTGGCCGGCTTCGGGCTCGGAACGTTCCTCTTCTCGCGCGGCATGGGCGACCAGATCGACGACGTCGGCGTGCTGTTCCGCTGGCGCGCCGGGGGAGCGGAGGTCGTGGCGATGCAGTTCCTGCCGCACTACGACAACTTCGCGCGCCTGACGACGGCCGAGGAAGCAGCCGAGCGCGTGCAGGAGATCATCGAGCGCTTCCATCCGGCAGGCACCGTCGTCCTTGCGAACGGCTCCGACCACTTGCCGATCCAGCCGCAGCTGCCGGAGCTCCTCCGCGAGCTCGGACCCGACTTCCGCATCGGCCGCTACTCGGACTTCAAGCCGGAGGCGAGCGGGCTGCCGGCATACGAGGGCGAGCTCGTCGGCGGGCGCCTTCAGAACATCCTTCGCGGCGTCAACTCGGCGCGCATGTACCTGAAGCAGGCGAACGAGCGGGCCGAGCGGCGGCTCCTCGCCGTCGAGGCCGTCGCCGCCCTACGCTCCCTGCGCGAGAGCACGCGCTTCCCGCACGAGGACGTGCGGCTCGCGTGGCGCGACCTGCTCCGCAACCACCCGCACGACTCCATCTGCGGCTGCTCGTGTGACGAGGTGCACCGCGACATGCTCGTGCGGTACGAGCAGCTCGACCGCACGCTCGAGATCGTCGAGCGGGAGGCGCTCGGCGTCGGCGGGGCGCTCGTCAACCCGCTCCCGTACACGCGGTCGCAGCTCGTCGACGGCGACGTCGCCGAGCTCGCCGGATTCGAGGGACGGCGCACGACCCGGACGCCTGTCGAGCCGGAGCCGCTCGAAGCGCTCGAGCTCGTTTTCGAGGACGAGCCCGACATCGGCGACCTGTACACGTTCTGCCCGGGAGGCCCGGTGCGACCGGCCGAGCTCGTCTCGTCGCGGCGCGATCCCGACGGCTCGCTCGTCCTCGAGCACGAGCTGCCGAGGATCCGGATCTCGACCGTCGCGCGCGCCGTCCTCGGGCGCATCGAGCTGCAGACGACGGTCGACAACGAGGCCTCCGACCACCGCCTGCGCGTCCTCATCCCCGGAAGCGGCGACGAGGTGCGCGCGGAGGGCCAGTTCGCGGTCGTCCGCCGCCCGCTCGTGCCGCCGCCGCCACGCACCGAATGGGTCGAGCCGCCGGTGGCGGCCCAGCACATGCTCGGCGCCGTCGCGCTCGGGGAGCTCGCGCTCCTGACGACGGGCCTGCCGGAGTACGAGGCCGGCCCGGACGGGCTGCGGCTCACGCTTCTGCGCTGCGTCGGGACGATCTCCCGCCCTGCGGGCCTCGCGACGAGGCCGGTCGCGGCCGGCCCCGACATCGAGACCCCCGACGGCCAATGTCACGGCCGCCACGTGTTCGAGTACGCGATTCGGCGGGACGCCGACCGGTTGTCGAACGCCGCGCTCATCCGCGCCGGCCAGGACTACCGGACAGGCTTCCTCACGGGCGACCCCTTCCCGCCGCCGTTCTCGATCGGCGGCGACGTCGTCTTCTCGTGCCTCAAGGGCGCCGAGGACGGCCGCGGCGCGATTCTGCGCGTCTTCAACCCGAACGATCGCCCGGAGGAGCTGCGGATCGACGGCGTCGAGGTCGTACGCGTCCGGCTCGACGAGGAGCACGACGCCGCCGGTGGGGTCCTTCTCGGCCCCGGTGAGATCGGCACGTTCCGACTCTCCTGAGCCCCGCTCGTCCCCCTTTTGGGCCGGAATGAGGCCGGTATGAAGATGTCATTCGTCGCGCAATGCTCCCCCTTCCAGGGGATGCAATCCACCCAGGAACGGGGAGGATGCGAACCTGCGAAACGGGACTTACTGCGGACATCTCCTGGGAGGTGAAGATCTCGTGATTCGGTGGTATACACGCGCACTCGATGCGGCAACGCTCCTGAAGGGGGCTGTGGCTCTCGCCGCTCTCGTCGCGCTCGTCGTCGGTGTCGGCGCTGATTGGCGCTGGGACTGATCTCCAGCCGGCTTTAGGCGGGGCCGACCGTTCTGCGGTCGGTCCCGCTCTCGGCTTCCAACGTCTGAACGAGTCCCCATGAACGAAAAGCTCATCTGCGGCCTGCCAGCTCGACTCTTCGCCTACATCACGGCGACGTCGGCCCTTGCCGTACCGGCGATCGCCCTGGCGGTCGCGGGGATCATCCTCACACCGCCAGGTCTCGGGCGCGCTGCCGGGGTCCTTCTCTTCTTCGCGCTCGCGCTCCTCGCGGAGCTGCAGCCGATGCCGATGGGCGAGGGCGGCAAGCAGGACGTGTCGATCGCGAACGTCTTCACGATCACGGTCGCAGTCATCTTCGGCTGGCACTACGCGGTGCCGCTGGCGGCGCTCACGATGGGCGTCGTGATGGTGGTCGGCCGGCGGCCACTCCCGCGAATCCTCTTCAACGTCTCCCAGTACGCCATCACTGCCCTCGCGGCGAGCCTGCCGACGATCGTCTTCGGCTCTGCGGGCGGCGTCGGCGCCGCGCGCCTGACCGCGTACATCCTCGGAGGCGCCTTCCTCAACGTCTGCGCCAACGTCCTGCTCGTCGGCGGCGTCATCTGCGTCTCCCAGGGCGTCCCTTTCCGCGACGTCGTCTTCCCGGGCCTCAAGCGCAACGGTCTCGTCTTCATGATGATGTCCGTCCTCGCCGCGCTCGCCGCCAACCTCTGGGTCGCGCATCCGTGGATGCTGTCGCTGCTCGCCGGCCCGCTCTTCACCCTCACGCTCTACCAGCGCAGCCTCTACCACTCCCATCAGGCGGCGAAGGACGCGCGGACGGACAACCTGACGGGTCTCGGCAACCACCGCGCCTACCAGGCCGCGCTCCGGGACGCGATCGACGAGGCCGAGCGCGAGAGCATCGAGTTCGCGCTCTGCATCGTCGACGTCGACGACTTCAAGCGGATCAACGACACGTACGGCCACCAGGTCGGCGACGACGTCCTCGTCGCGCTCGCCGAGATCCTCAGCAGCGCCCAGGACGGCGAAGCGTTCCGCTGCGGCGGCGACGAGTTCGCGATCCTCTTCCCCGGCGACGGGACGCTCGCCTTCGAGCGGATCACCGACGTGCAGGAAGCCGTCTCCGGTCTCGGCCTCACGCCGGTCACGATCAGCGTCGGCATCGCCAGCTTCCCCGGCCAGGCGGACGATGCCGACGGGCTCCAGCGCATGGCGGACGGCGCGCTGTACTGGTCGAAGCACCATGGCAAGAACCGGAGCTTCGTGTACAGCCCGAAGGTCGTCCGCATCCACTCGGCCAAGGAGCTCGAGTGGGAGACGGAGCGCGTCGCCCGCCTGCGCGCCGCGAAGAACATCGTGCGCTTCGTCGATGCGAAGGATCCGTCGACGGCGAACCACTCCGAGACGGTGTCCGCTCTGGCCGCGGCCATCGGCGCCGAGCTCGGCCTCGACGAGACGACCGTCGACCAGCTCGCACTCGCCGGCCTTCTGCACGACATCGGCAAGATCGGCATCCCCGACTCGCTCCTGCAGGCGCCGCGCGCGCTCACGCCGATCGAGTTCGAGACGATCAAGGCGCACCCCGCTCTCGGTTTCTCACTGCTCGAGGGCCTCGGGATCGCGCCGATCGACGAGTGGATCCTCCACCACCACGAGAACTGGGACGGCACCGGCTATCCCGACCGGCTCGCCGGCGAGGAGATCCCGCTCGGCGCCCGCATCATCCGC
>DASXLN010000389.1:0-6587 GCA_036496165.1 Gaiellaceae bacterium
GGCTCGACGGCGACGCCGCCGGTGGCGAAGCCGCCGCACATCCCGCGCGCGCTCGCGCGCGAATGGGCCGTGCAGGCGAACGCGGTGGCGGATGCGCTCGCCGCCCGCGACGGGTGTACCGCCGTCGCGCACGCGAACACGCTTCGCGCCGACGTCGACCAGCTGCAGAGCCGCATCCCCGCGCGGCTGCGCGCGACGCTCCTCGCGACCGTGGACGCGCTGCCGGGCCGGATCACGTGCAACCCGCCGGCACCGCAGCCTCATCCTCATGACAAGCATCCGGACCATCCGAAGCCGCCTCATGACCACGGCCACGGACATGAGCACTGAAGTCCTCGCAGGCAGGTACGAGATCGAGCGGCCGCTCGGCCACGGCGCGATGGCGGTCGTCGACCTCGCACGCGACCGCGAGCTCGACCGGTACGTCGCGCTGAAGCGGCTCGCCGAGAACCTTGCGCGCGACGCGGACCTGCGCGCGCGCTTCCTTCGCGAGGGACGGCTCGCCGCGCGGCTCGCTCACCCGAACATCGTCCGCGTCTTCGACGTCGGCGAGGCGGACGGCCGTCCGTACATCGCGATGGAGCACGTCGACGGCGAGACGCTCGCCGATCTCATCGCACGTGGGCCTGTCGCTTCCGCCGAGGTGGCAGAGCTCGGCGCACAAGCGGCGCGCGCGCTCGCGGCCGCGCACGCGGCCGGCCTCGTCCACCGCGACGTCAAGCCGCACAACCTCCTGCTGCGGCGCGACGGCGTGCTGAAGCTCGGCGACTTCGGCATCGCCGTCGGGCTCGAGGGGACGCGGCTGACGATCGCCGGCACCGTGCTCGGAACGGCCGCGTATCTCGCGCCCGAGCAGGCGCGCGCGGAAGAGGTCACCGCGGCCGCCGACGTGTACGCGCTCGGTCTCGTGCTCGTCGAGCTCCTCACCGGTCACCCTGACCGATCGGCGCGCATCGACGGGCCGCTCGGCACCACGATCGCGCGCTGCCTGGCCACCGACCCGCGACTTCGTCCGACCGCAGCGGAGCTCGAGCGCGATCTGCGCAGCGGGCGGGCGTCGGCGCCAACGCTGATCCTTCGACGGCGGCGCGTCGGACGCGCCCCAGCTGTCCTCGCCGGCGCAGCGGCGGCGGCGATCGCCGCCGGCATCGTCGCGGCAGTGGTGACGTCCGGCGGCAGCTCGAAGCCTCCGGTGCCGCGCCCCGCGCCGGTCACGCCGGTTCAGCAGGCATCGACGGCGCAGGAGCAGGCGCGCCTGATCGCGCGCTGGCTCGTCCGCTACTCGCGTTAGATCTGCGGTGCCGCCGGCGCGGCGGCTTCCTGCTTCTCGTCCGCGTAGAAGTAGATGCCTTCGCGGGCGAGCGCGAGCTGCACGTCCTCACGCGCCTTGTAGATCCGCCACTTGACAGTGGCGAGCGTGATCTCGAGCGCGTCGGCGATCTCCGTATAGGAGAGGCCGACGACGTCGCGCAGCAGGAGCGCGGACTTCAGATCGACGTTGAGGTTCTCGACCGCGCGCCAGACGGCGTCGATCGCCTCGAGCCGCTCGAACGGCGCGTCGAGCACCTCGAGCGCCGGCGCGTCGTCGAGTTCGACGACCGCACGCGGCCTGCGCTCGACGGCGCGCAGCTCGTCGAGCACGCGGTTCTTCGTCACCTGGAAGAGCCACGTCGTGAACTTCGACCGCAGCGAGAAGCGCGGCAGCCCCTGGTAGACGCGCAGGAAGACCTCCTGCGTCAGGTCTTCTGCGAGCGCGCGGTCGCCCACGATCCTGAGCACGTAGTTGAACACCGGCACCTGATAGGCGCGCACGATGATCGAGAAGGCGCGTTCATCACCCCGCTGCGCCTTCCGCAGGACGCCAGGATCAGGCTGGGGCAGCGACAAGGGGCCTCATCTTAGCCCCCTTTTCCACCGTTTGCGACCACATTTCGGCCGGACATCTGGGACGGCTGCTCGAGGCCGAGCAGGGCGAGGGCGGTCGGGGCGAGGTCGGAGAGCTCCCCCTCCCGCAGGGTGAGGCCAGGAGCCGTGACCACGAGCGGGACGAGGTTCGTCGTGTGGGCCGTGTGCGGGCTGACGCCGTCGTCCTGGAGGAGCTTCTCGGCGTTGCCGTGGTCGGCGGTCACGAGGCAGACCCCGCCGAGCTGCTCGACCGCCTCGACGACCCGGCCGAGGCAGGCGTCGGTCGTCTCGACCGCCTCCACGACCGCCGGGATCACCCCGGTGTGGCCGACCATGTCCGGGTTCGCGAAGTTGATGACCGCGAACGCGTAGCCGTCGCCGATCTCGGCGACGAAGCGGTCGGCGAGCTCGACCGCGGACATCGCCGGCTTCTTGTCGTAGCTCGGGACGTCGCGCGGCGACGGGACGAGCAGCCGCGTCTCGCCGGAGAACTCCTTTTCGCGCCCGCCGTCGAAGAAGTACGTGACGTGCGCGTACTTCTCCGTCTCGGCCGCATGGAGCTGCCGCAGGCCATGCTTCGCGAGCACTTCGCCGAGGACGAGCTCGACCTTCTGCTCGGGGAAGACGACCGGGAACTCGAAGTCCTCGCGGTATTTCGTCATCGTGGTCAGGTCGACGCGCAGCTCGCCGAGTTTCTCCGACAGCTGTCGTGTGCGGTCGGGCCGGAAGTTGAAGAAGATCGCCGTGTCGCGCGCGGGGTCGAGCCGGGGGCGGCCGTCGATGACGACCGGCTCGATGAACTCGTCGGTGACGCCGCGGTCGTAGCTCGCCTGCACCGCGGCGATCGGGTCGGACGCGTGCTCGCCCTTCCCGTGCACGATCGCGTCGAGCGCGCGCTCGGTGCGGTCCCAGCGCTTGTCGCGGTCCATCGCGTAGTAGCGCCCGGCGACGGTGCCGATGCGGTCGACGGGAAGCTCCGCAAGGTCGTGCACCGCCGAGTCCGGCGAGACGTCGCGCCCGTCGGTGAATGCGTGGATCCACGTCTTCTCCGGCGCGAACTCGAGCAGCGCCCGGACGTGGTCGATGTGCGAGTGCACGCCCCCGTGCGAGACGAGGCCGAGCAGGTGCACGTTCTCGCCGCGCTCGAACGCCGACCGCAGGACGTCGTTCTCGAACAGCTCGCCCGTCTCGATCGACTTGTTCACGCGCATGAGGTCCTGGAAGAGGATGCGGCCGGACCCGATCGTCAGATGGCCGACCTCCGAGTTGCCCATCTGTCCGGGCGGCAGGCCGACGGCTTCGCCCGAGGCCTTCAGTGTCGTGTGCGGATACTCCGACCAGAGACGGTCGAACACCGGTGTGCGCGCGAGCGCCACGGCGTTCCCGGGGCCGGGCGGCGCACAGCCCCAGCCGTCGAGGATGACGAGGACTACGAGGGGATACGTGCCGCTGTCTCGCATATCGCCTTGAAGGAGTCGACGTCGAGCGAGGCTCCGCCGACGAGCGCCCCGTCGATGCTGGGTTGCGCAAGCAGGCCGGCGGCGTTGTCCGGCTTCACCGATCCGCCGTAGAGCACGGGCAGGTCGAGGATCGACTTGATGAATGCGTGCGTCTCCCCTGCCATCTCCGGCGTCGCGCTCAGTCCGGTTCCGATCGCCCACACCGGCTCGTACGCGAGCACGAGGTGCGCGTGCGGCTCGAGCACCGAGAGCTGGCGGCGGAGGACGTCCTCCGTCTCGCCCCCCTCGCGCTGCGCGAGCGTCTCGCCGACGCACGCGATCACGTGCAGCCCGGCCTCGAGCGCGCCACGCGTGCGCAGGCCGACGGTCTCGTCGGTCTCGCCGAAGTACTGGCGCCGCTCGGAATGGCCGACGAGCGAGCCGCGGACGCCGAGCTGGAGCAGCATCGGCGGCGAGATCTCGCCGGTGTACGCGCCCTGTCCCTCCCAGTGGACGTTCTGCGCGTACGTCGTCAGCCCGGCTTCGACGCACTCGGCGAGCCGGGTGTACGGCGGGCAGACGATCGCGTCGAGGCCGGTGAGCGCGTCGGGCTCCGGCCCGAAGAACATCTTCCAGTTGCCGGCGATGATCACGACGGGATCGCCGCCACGCCCGGAAGCTCCTTGCCCTCGAGCAGCTCGAGGCTCGCGCCGCCGCCGGTCGAGACCCACGAGATCTCGTCCGCGAGGCCGAGCTCGTTGAGCGCGCGGACCGAGTCGGCGCCGCCGACGACCGAGAACGCCTTCGCGTTCCCGGCGACCGCTTCGGCGACCGCCTTCGTGCCCTCGGCGAAGCGCGGCCACTCGAACACGCCCATCGGCCCGTTCCAGAAGATCGTCCTCGCGCCGGCGAGGGTCTGCGCGAACGCGGCGCGCGTCTCGGGACCGATGTCGAGGCCGAGCCAGCCCTCGGGGAGGTCGTCGACCGCGTAGACCGCGGACTCCGCGTCGGCCTCGAACGCCGCCGCACCGACGACGTCCGTCGGGAGCTCCGCCTCGAAGTCGAGGGGATTCTCGACGCGCAGCTGCTCCGCCATCTTGCCGCCGATGAGCACCGTGTCCGCCCGGCCGCCGAGGTGCTGGAGCACGCCGATCTTGTCGTCCACCTTGGCGCCGCCGGAGACGAGCACGAACGGATGCTCGATCTCGCCGAGCAGCTTTCCGAGGTTGAGGAGCTCCTGTTCGAGGAGCAGCCCCGCGTACGCCGGCAACAGGTGCGCCACCGCCTCGGTTGAGGAATGCGCGCGGTGCGCCGAGCCGAATGCATCGTTGACGTACACGTCGCAGCCGTCGGCGAGCTCGCGCGCGTACCTCTCGTCGTTCTTCGTCTCGCCCGCGTCGAAGCGCGTGTTCTCGAGGACGTGGATGCGGTCTTCGGGGAGCAGCTCGCGGAGTCGCGCCTCTACGGGGGCCATCCGGAACGCGTCGTCGACGCCCTTCGGCCGACCGAGATGCGAGCAGACGCGGATCTCGGCCGCGCCCTTCTCGAGGAGCAGTTGCAGCGTCGGGAGCGACGCGCGGATGCGCGTGTCATCGGCAACAGCACCGTTCTCCAGCGGGACGTTCAGGTCGGCGCGGACCAGGACGACCTTGCCGGCGACGTCGGCTTCTCGAACCGAGCGTGGGATGCGCATTACGCGGCGACGGCGGCCGGCATCGTCTGGGCGATCTTCGCGACCAGATCGACGAGACGGCAGCTGTAGCCCCACTCGTTGTCGTACCAGCCGAACACCTTGACGAGGTTCCCGTTCACCATCGTCAGGTCGCTGTCGAAGATCGACGAGTACGACGAGTGCACGATGTCGGTCGAGACGAGCGGCTCGTTCGAGTACTGGAGAATGCCCTCGAGGTCGCCGTTGTCGGCCTTCGAGCGGAAGAGCTCGTTCACCGCGTCCGTGCTCGTCTCCGTCGCGACCTGGACGACGAGGTCGACGATCGATCCGGTCGGGACCGGTGCGCGCATCGACATGCCGTCGACCTTGCCCTTGAGCGCGGGGATGACGACGCCGATCGCGCGAGCCGCGCCCGTCGAGGTCGGGATGAGGTTGATCGCAGCCGCGCGGGCCCGACGCAGGTCCTTGTGCGGGAGATCGAGGATGTTCTGGTCGTTCGTGTACGCATGGATCGTCGTCATGAACCCGCGCTCGATCGTGTACGCGTCGTTCAGGATCTTCGCCAGCGGCGCGACGCAGTTCGTCGTGCACGAGGCGTTCGAGATGATGTTGTGCTTCTCAGGGTCGTACTCGCGGTCGTTGACGCCGATGACGAGCGTCAGGTCGGGATCCGTCGCCGGAGCGGAGATGACGACCTTCTTCGCGCCGGCCTCGAGGTGCTTCTCCGCGCCGTCGCGCTTGGTGAAGTGGCCGGTCGACTCGATGGCGACGTCGACCCCGAGCTCGCCCCACGGAAGCTGCGCCGGGTCCTTCTCCGTCGTGAACTTGATCTCGTGGCCGCCGACACGGATGAAGCCGTCGCCCGACTCGACCGGATAGCCGAACTGCCCCAGCACCGAGTCGTGCCTGAGCAGGTGCGCCATCGTCTTCGTGTCGCCGAGGTCGTTGGCGGCCACGATCTCGAAGTCCCCGCCGCGCTCGAGCTGCGCGCGAAGGAAGTTGCGCCCGATCCTGCCGAATCCGTTGATCCCGACCCTGATCTTCGCCATGGGTTTCATGCCTTTCTCTCTCGGTTTTCTGCTCCGAGTCTAACGACGCGCGCTACGCCCACACTCCGGAGGAAGCCGCAGTTGAACGGGTTTTCTACGACTTTGAAATCGCCTAGCGCATTCGTCACATAAGTCGTCATACTCGGCAACGGCGGGTCCGCGCTCGTCGGGTGACGGATACAGACCCCATCCGCCATCACGGTCTCGGGTGTGGTGCGTAGGGCCGGGAGGGTCGTCCTCGGAGCCTCCCGGCCCTCCCCGTCTCTCCGCGCTGAGTCGCTCACCGCACCTCGTTCGGTTACTCGCACATCCGCGGATCGGAGAGGCGGGGACGACCGGCATGAGACGGCTGCCCGGCAAAGCCGGTCAGCCTTTAAGCGGCAGCGCAAGCGCAGCCGCAGCCTCCCCGCCTCTCCGCGCTGAGTCGCTCATGGCACCTCGTTAGCCGTAGCCTCCCGCCGCATCAGTCGGCGAGCTCCTGCAGGCGCCGGAGGCGCCGGTAGGCAGCCGCCTTCGTCACCG
>DASXLN010000390.1:0-10074 GCA_036496165.1 Gaiellaceae bacterium
GTGACGACGCCGTGGGGCGACCGCAACGCGCGCGTCCAGGCGCCCGACGGCATGCAGCTCACGCTGTTCACCGTCGGCTAGAGGCGACCGCTGCGGATCACGCCGACGAGCAGCCACACGCCCAGCACCGCCGACAGCGCGAACCCGATGATCGAGATGACGTTCACGCCGAGCACGTGCGGCCCTGCCTTCGCGAAGATCCCGATCAAGCTGGAGCCGATGAGCCCGCCCGTGACGATGAGCGCGATCACGAGCCGGTTGAACACCTTCTGCAGGTCGGCGAGGAACTCGTCCAGCCCCTTGTGCACGAAGCCGACCTCGATCTGCCCGTCGCGCAGCTCCTCGAGGATCTCGTGGATCTGCTGCGGCGCCTCGCGGAGGATGTGCGCGTACTGGAACGCGTCGCGCCGCGCGCGGCGCGCGATTCGCTCGGGCGTGAACCGCTCGATCATCAGCCCGCGCGCGTACGGCCGCGCCACCTCGAAGACGTTGAAGTCGGGATAGAGCTCGATACCGACCGAGCCGAGCGTCGCGATCGTGCGGTCGAGCAGCAGGTAGCGCGTCGGCAGGTGCAGGTTCATCGAGTAGATGAGCTGGAACGCCTCGCGAATGACCTGGATCGGGTCGATCTCGGCGAGGCTCGCGCCGTAGTACCGGTAGTAGATCTCGCGCAGCTCGGCGAGGAACTCCTCCTCGCGCTCCTTCGGATAGCGCACGCCGAGGTCGGCGAGCCGCCTCGGCAGCATGTCGACGTTCTCCGCCGCCGCGTCGATGAAGAGCCGCGTCAGCTTCGTCATGTCGTCGTCGCTGAGCTTCCCCGCCGAGCCGAAGTCGACGAGCCCGATCGTCCCCGCCTCTCTCATCACGAGGATGTTCGCCGGATGCGGGTCGCCGTGGAAGAAGCCGTGGCGGAAGATCATCGTCATCCACGTCTCGGCGGCGAGATACGCGAGGTCGCGCCGCTCCTCGAGCGAGAGACCGAGCGTGTCGACGTCGGCGAGCTGCGTCCCGTCCAGCCACTCCATCGTCAGCACGCGCGCGCGCGTGTAGGTCCAGTAGATCCGCGGCACGTGCACGTGCGGGTCGCCGGCGAAGTTGCGATGGAACGTCTGCGCGTTCCGTGCCTCGAGGCGGTAGTCGAGCTCCTGCCGGATCTGGCGCGCGAACTCGTCGATGACCGCGCGGGCGTCGACGAAGTCGAGCGCACGCACGCGTTCCTTCACGAGCTTGGCCGCCTGGTAGAGCAGGACGAGGTCGGCCTCGATCTGGCGCGCCGCGTCCGGCCGCTGCACCTTCACCGCCACCGTCCGCCCGTTCGGAAGCGTCGCGCGGTGCACCTGGCCGATCGACGCGGCCGCGACCGGGATCGGGTCGAAGTCGACGAACAGCCGCTCGATCGAGTTGCCGAGCTCCTCCTCGATGACACGCTCCGCCTGCTCGAACGGGAACGGGCGCACGTCGTCCTGGAGCGCGCGCAGCTCGGAAATGATGTCCGGCGGCACGATGTCGGGGCGCGTCGAGAGCAGCTGCCCGAACTTCACGAACGTCGGCCCGAGCTCGTCGAGCACCTCCCGCAGGTGCTGTCCGCGCGCCGACGCAGTCATCGTCTCCATCTCGACGCGCCGTCCCGGGATGAGGTCGGTCAGCCGGTGCGCCTCGAAGAAGTAGCCGAAGCCGTGGCGCACCATCACCTGCGCGATCTCCGACAGGCGGCTGAGCGTGCGCGGCGGGGCCTGGGCCATGCGACTCAGTGTGACACGACTTGCCGTTGCCGCTGCTGGCGCCGCGTCCACGGGCCGGGCGGAACGAGGAGCGACTCGACGTGCAGGTATGCGAGCCCGACGCGCGGCAGATCGCTCAGTCGCTCGACGCAGAGATAGCGCGGCCGCCACTCGGGAAAGAACTTCCGGTTGAACGCGTACAGCCGCTCGAGCTGGAAGACGCTGTCGGCGGCAAGGAGCGCGCGACGCGCGAGGCGGCGCCGCACCGTCACGGCACGCTCCTCCGAGATGAGCTCGGTGAACGCGCAGAAGTTGAGCGACACCTCGGCAGCGCCCTGCTCCTTCGCCCACGCGAGCGTCTCGGCGATGAGGAACTCGGTGAGGCCGTTCGGAGAGTCGGGCCGGCGGCGCATCGTCGACAGCGACCAGCCGCCGCCCGCCGGCGTCGGCGCGAGATGGAGGAACCCGCCGACCTCGCCGTCCTCGGCCTCGGCGACGGCGAACACCGTGCCGGGGACGTACAGCTCGTCGATCGACATCGTGAAGCCGCGCTCGGGCTGGTTGCCGCGCCAGCACTCCGACACGTCGTCGAGCTTCGCCCGTAGGACGGGATCGGCGTCTTCGGCGACGACGACGCGCAGGCGATAGCCCGCCTTCACGAGCCGCGTCACCGACTGCCGAACCTTGCGGATCGGGCGGCCTTCGAGCGAGAACTCGGCCGGACGGAGCACCGCCTCCTCGCCGAGGAGGATCGGGCGCAGCCCGAGCGCGCGGTACCGGTGGAGCTGCGCATCGGACGCGCCGAGGACGGCGAAGCGCCAGCCGTGTGCGCGGACCATGCGGCGGAACTCGGCGAGCAGCGCATCGAACTCGTCCTCGTCGCCGACGGGATCGCCGCTGATGAGCGCGGCGCCGGCAACGACGCGATACGCGAGGAACGCGCGCCGCGTCGGCGAGAAGAAGTAGCTCTTGTCGCGCCGCAGGGCGAAGAACGAGAGGCTGTCGCTGCCGTACGCGTCGACGAGGGCGCGAGCAACGCGCCGCTCCCCCACCGTCTGCGCGACCTTCTGCGAGAGCGGCCGGAACCACAGCCACAGCGCGGTGATGCCGAAGACGAAGCCGAGCGCCGTGAAGAAGTCGCCGGCGCGGTCGGGAAGCTCGCCGCCGTGCAACTCGATGCCGAGCACGATCGCCGCCACCGTCGCGACCGCCGCCCCGAGCGCGAGCAGCGGCCGCGTCGACGCCGGGTCCCCCGGGACGTCGAAGCGCCCGCGCCAGCGGATGAGCGCGGCGAGAAGGAGGAGCGAGATCGCTGCCTCTTCGACGTCGAGGCCCTTCGCCAGGTGCGCGATCGCGGACGCGATCACGACGACGACGGCGAGCTGCCACGCGCGGCGCCGGCGCCGCGCGAGCGAGCGCGCGAGCCAGATGAGGACGATGCCGAAGGCGAGCGCGCCGATGCGCGCTGCCGTTGGAAACCCCGGCGGCAGCACGCCTCGCACGACGTGGAAGCGGTCCGCCATCTCGGGCGTCAGCGCCGAGGCGATCCCGATCGCCCCGACGGCGGCGGCTGCCCAGCCCAGGATCGACTCCGGGCTGAGCTTTCGCAACGGCACGCAGGCAGGGTACAACCTGTTCATGCCGACCGGATCGCCGATCCCCCGCTGGGTGCCGGGCCTCCTCGGGCTCGTGGCCGTCGGCCTCATCCCGTGGACGCTGTACCTCACGTTCACGCTCCCGTCACGGCATCTGACGGAGCACTACGACCTCGCCTGGGTCGGCTTCGACATCGCGCTCGCCGTCGCGATGGCGGCGACGGCGTGGGCCGCGTACCGGCGGCAGCGCTGGCTCGTCCCCCTCGCCGCCGTCGCGGGGACGATGCTTCTCTGCGACGCGTGGTTCGACGTCGTCACCTCCCAGGGCGGCAGCGAGGTCGTCGAAGCGGCGCTCGAGGCCGTGTTCGCAGAGCTGCCGCTCGCGACCCTCTGTGCCTGGGTCGTCCTCGACGTCGAGCGCTTCCAGGAGACGCTCGACCGCTTCCGGCGGCCTACGCCGGCGGCGCGTCGTGCGGCGCTTCGAGCAATGCAAGCCGATGCTCGAGCTGAGCGACGCGAAGCTCGAGCTCGTCCAGATCGTCGCGGGTAACGAGGTTCAGGTCCTCGACGAAGCTGCGCAGCAGCGCCATCGTCTGCTCGCCGGCGCGCGTGCGGGATCCACGCACGCGCGACGGCAGCTCGCCGAGCAGCTCCTCGAGGACCTCGACGATGCGCGCGTTGCTACCGGGCACGGCCGTGCGGCCTGGACCGCCGCCGCTGCCGCCGCTTCTCACGGCGTGCCTGCGCCGACGGCTCCGACGGCGTCGCGGTGACGACGTCGATGAGCTCGGGCGTCGGCTCCTCGGCGAGCGCCTTCTCCGACTGACGGAGCGCGAGCTCCGCCTTGCCGTCGGTCGTCCCATCGCCGCCAGCGAGCTGGCGGCGCCGCGCGTAGTCGGGCTCGCGTTCCTTCCAGATCGTCAGCAGCGGCGCCGCGATGAAGATCGACGAATAGGCGCCGGAGGTGACGCCGATGATGAGCGCGAACGCGAAGTCCTTCAGCGTCGAGCCGCCGATCGCATCGAGCGCGATGATCGGCAGGAGCGTGATGAACGTCGTCGCCAGCGAGCGGCGGATCGTCTCCCACAGCGAGACGTTGGCGATGGTCGCGAACGGCTGCCGCCGCATGAGCGGCACGTTCTCGCGGATGCGGTCGAAGATGATGATCGTGTCGTAGATGGAGTAGCCGAGCACCGTCAGGACTGCTGCGACCGTGTCGACCGTCACCTCCTTGAACACGAGCGAGTAGATCCCGACCGTGATGAGGATGTCGTGGATCATCGCGAGGATCACCGGCACCGCGAACTTGATGTCGAAGCGCAGCGTGATGTAGACGATGATCAGCGCGAGCGAGACGATGATCCCGAGGATCGCGTCCCTCGTGATCTGGCGGCCGAAGCTCGCGGAGACGTCCTTCGACCCCGATGCGTACGCGCCGGCCTCCCGCTGGTAGTCGCTCGTCAGCGTCGAAAGCTTCGAGCTGTTCAGCGACTTCGTCCGCACCTGCCAGGACGTGTATTTGCCGTTCGTCGCCGTGCCCGTGCCCTGCACGACCGCGTCGGGCTGGCCGTCGGCGGCTGCGATCTGGCGGATCGTGTTCGTCGACTGCGCGACGTGCGTCTTGAACGACAGCTGCGTGCCGCCCTTGAAGTCGATGCCGAGGTTGAGCCCGCGCACTCCGAGCGACACGGCGCCGGCGACGATGATCACGCCCGAGATCGCGAACCACAGGTAGCGGCGCTTCATGAAGTCGATCTGCAGCCACTTCGCGGTCTGCTGCCCGTGGGCGCCCATGAAGCGCGGGTTGTCGAACCAGCGGAAGCCGGACAGCAGCCCGAGCATCGCGCGCGTCGCCGCGACCGCGGTGAGCAGCGAGATGATCGTGCCGATGAGCAGCATCAGCGCGAAGCCCTTCACCGAGGCGACAGCGATGAGGAACAGCACGGCCGCCGTGATGGCGGTGACGACGTTCGCGTCGAGGATCGTGTGGAAGCCCTTGCCGTATCCGGCCGAGATCGCCGCGCGCACGGACTTCCCGGACCGCACCTCTTCCTTGATGCGTTCGAAGACGACGACGTTCGCGTCGGCTGCGACGCCGATCGTGAGGATCAACCCTGCGAAGCCCGGCAGCGTCAGCGTGACGTTGAAGAGCAGGATCGCCGCGTAGTACAGCGCCGCGTAGATGGCGAGGCCGAAGACGGCGACGAGGCCGAGGAAGCGATAGAGCACGAGCAGGAAGATCGCGACGACGATGAGGCCGACGAGCGCCGCATGCCACGCCTGCGTCAGCGAGTCCTTCCCGAGCGTCGACGACACGTCGGTCCGCTCGATCTGCTGGAAGTTGTACGGCAGCGCGCCCGTCTGGAGGACGAGCGCAAGGTTCTTCGCCGAGGCCTGGCTCCCCGTCGTGATCTGCGCGTTGCCGCCGGCGATGCCGTTCTGGAGCGACGAGTCGGTGTAGTCGATGTACGGCGTCGACTCGAGGACGCCGTCGAGGACGATCGCCGAGTGCCCGGCGTACGTCGTGACGGTCGTCTGATCCCGGTTGCCGGCCACACCGGCGAGGGCGGCCGCCTGCTGGCCGCGCTGGTACTCGGCCTTCGTGATGTTCTGGAACTGCTTGCCGCCGTGACCCGTGAAGGCGAGCAGCGTGATCCACTGGCCCGAGCTCGGGTCGATGTCCGCGCGGATGCCCGACGTGTTCAGATCCTTGCCGGCGATCTCCGGCGGGCCGTTCGGCGCGTTCGGGTCGTACTTGAAGAGGTAGTAGTACGTCGGCGCGTTGACGGTCGCGCCGGGACACCCGTTCGCAGCCGGGCAGCTGACGACGAGCCGGTGCGACGGAACGAGGAGGACCTGTGCGTCCGCCGGAACCTTGCCGCCGTAGGGGTGCAGCAGGTCGGCCTTCGTCTGCGCCGGCCCCTGCAGCAGCGAATGCGTCGTCGACGTCGTCGGCTTGCCGCCCTTCTTCTTCGCCGGCGTCGTCGTGGTCTTGTTGCGGAAGAGGTAATAGAACTCCGGCGTCCCCTTCTTCGCCTGCGTCTGGATCTGCGTCAGCAGGTCGTAGAGCGACGGCGTCGCGAGCGGGTGCCCGGCCGTGCTCACCGACGGGCCGGCGAGATCGGGCTCGAAGTCGAAGATCATCAGCTGCGCGGTCTTTCCGATGAGCGCCGCCGCCTTCGCCGGGTCGTGGACGCCGGCGAGCTCGACGACGATCTGGTCAGGCCCCTGCCTCCGGACCTCCGGCGAGGAGACGCCGAGCTTGTCGATCCGGTTCTGGATGATCGACTGGGCGGTCTGCATCCCGGTCTGGTCGACCGACTGGCCCTTCGGCGGCACCGCCTTGAGGACGACTTCGAGGCCGCCCTGCAGGTCGAGGCCGAGTGTCGCCTTCCGATGGATCGGGGATCCCGGGACCGCGAGCAGGACCGCGCCGACGACGGCGGCCAGGATCGCGCCCATGAGGATCAGATACTTGCGGCGGTCGGTCACGCGCGAATGCCTAGGTTAGCCGCCGTTTTCCACCGTCGGCGGCTCCTCCGACGCCGGCTCCTCGAGCTCCGGCTCGGCGGGCGGAACGACGCCGCCGATGGCGCGCCGGGCGACGCGGACGTTCACGTTCGGCGCGATCTCGACCGTCAGGTCGTCGTCGTGCATCTCGGTGACGCGGCCGTAGATCCCGGCCGCCGTGATCACCTCGTCGCCGACCTTGACGCTCTCGAGCACCTGCCGCGCCTGCAGCTGCCGCCGCTTCTGCGGGCGGACGAGCACGAAGTACAGGAAGGCGAACGCGACGATGATCAGGAGGAAGCCGGGGCCGCCCATTAGTGCTCCTTTACGGTTGGCCGCGCGAGCCGGTTGAGCGCGTCCGCGCTCCAGGATGCGAAAGCGCCGCGCTCGATCGCCTCCCGCGCGGCTGCGACGAGATCGAGCAAGAAGCGGAGATTATGCAGGCTGAGGAGCCGAAGCCCGAGGATCTCCTCCTGGTTCACGAGATGGCGGATGTAGGCCCGGGAAAATCGCCTGCATGCTGCACAGCCGCAATCCATGTCGAGCGGACGGGGATCGCGCGCGAAGCGCGCGTTGCGGAGGTTGAGGCGCCCCTCCCACGTGAGCGCGCTGCCGGTGCGCGCCGTTCGCGTCGGGAGGACGCAGTCGAACATGTCGACGCCGCGCGCGATCACCTCGATCACGCCCTCCGGGTCGCCGATGCCCATGAAGTACCGCGGCTTCCCCTCCGGAAGTGCGGCGGCTGCGTCGTTCGTCGCCGCGAACATCGGCGCGCGCGCCTCCCCCACCGACAGTCCGCCGATCGCGTAGCCGTCGAAGTCGAGCGCGACGAGCTCGGCCGACGAGCGCGCGCGCAGGTCGCCGTCGAGGCCGCCCTGCGAGATCGCGAAGCGAAGCTGGCCCGGCGCGCGCGGGAGGTCGCGCTGACGCTCGGCCCAGAGCGTCGTCCGCCGCACGGCGAGCTCGAGCTCCGCCGGCGAGACGCCCGGCGGCGGGCAGATGTCGAGGCACATGGCGACGTCGGAGCCGAGCTGCGCCTGGATGTGCGCGGCGAGCTCCGGCGTGAACCGCTCCGGCGCACCGTCGTAGACGGAGCGGAACGTGACGCCGTCGTCGTCGGCGGCGAGCAGCGTGTCGCGGAGCGAGAAGACCTGGAAGCCGCCGGAGTCGGTGAGGATCGGGCCGTCCCACCCCATGAAGGCGTGCAATCCGCCGAGCTCGGCGATGACGTCGTCGCCGGGTCGGAAGTGCAAGTGGTACGTGTTCCCGAGCAGGATGCGCGTGCCGACCGCGCGCAGCTCGTCGGGGTCGACCGCCTTCACCGTCGCCTTCGTGCCGACCGGCATGAACGCGGGCGTCGGCACGTCGCCGTGCGCCGTGTGCAGGGTTCCCGCGCGCGCGAGGCCGTCGGTCGCTTCGAGCGTGAAGCAGCTCACGTGCCGGGGAACCACGTGTGGATGCGCTCCGCGACTTCCGTGTCCCGGACGGGATCGGGCGGCAAGCGCAGCTCGTGCTCGCGGATCCGCCCCAGCTCGGCGGCGACGGCGCGGAGCGGCGCGGCGCTTCCGAGCAGGGTCGCGATACGCACGCTGAACGGCTCGAACTCGTCGAGCTGCGCCGCGAGCTCGCGCTCGCCGCCGTCGCGCCAGAAGTCGCGCCACTCGTTCGCGCTCCGCGGTCTCACAGGATCAGCATCGCATCGCCGAACGAGTAGAAGCGGTACCGCTCCTCGACCGCCAGCCGGTAGAGGCGTCGTGTCTCCTCGACGCCGGCGAACGCCATAACGAGCGCGAGCAGCGTCGACCGCGGCAGGTGGAAGTTCGTCAGGAGCGCGTCGACGCGCCGGAACTCGAACCCGGGCGTGATGAAGAGATCCGTGCGGCCGGCGAGCGGCGCTCCGCGCGCGAGCGTCTCGAGCACGCGCACCGTCGTCGTGCCGACCGAGAGCACGCGCGGCGCGGCCGTGATCCGCTCCCATGCGCGCGGCTCGACGGCGTAGCGCTCGCCGTGCATCGCGTGATCCTCGAGCCGTTCCTCTCCGACCGGCCGAAACGTGTCGAGGCCGACGTGCAACGTCACGCGCTCGACGCTCAGGGAAGCGAGCAGCTCCTCGGTGAAGTGCAGGCCCGCGGTCGGCGCGGCCGCCGAACCGGGCTCGTCCGCGTACACCGTCTGGTAGCGGCCGGGATCGCCGAGCGGCTCGGTGATGTACGGCGGCAGCGGCGTCTCGCCGGCCGGCTCGCCGCTCAGCCGCAGTCGCCAGCGCCCTTCGCCGAGATGCTCGACGAGCTCGACCGCGCCGTAGCGGACGCCCGGCTTCAGCCGCCGCGTCGGCCGCGCGAGGCCCTCCCAGAGGTCGCCGTCGAGCCGTTCGACGAGCAGCACCTCGCCGCGCGGCGACTCGATCGGGATCCGCGCCGGGACGACGCGGGTGTCGTTGACGACGACGAGCTCGCCGTGCAGCTCCTCGGGAAGGTCGGAGAAGCGGCGATGGCGCACCGTCCCGCTCGCCCGCTCGACGACGAGGAGCCGCGAGGCATCCCGTCGCGCCGGCGGATGCTGCGCGATCAGCTCCGGCGGCAGCGCGTAGTCGAGCTCGGAGACGTCCATCCGATGCCCACGGTAACGTCGCCCGCGATGGACGAGGCCGTCTTCAAGCGCGCACTCGAACGGCTTTCCGGCGAGCGCGACGCCCGCCCGGGGCCGGCCGAGCTCGACGCAGCGCTCCAACGCGCACGGGAGCAGGTGGAGGCGCTCGCCGCGGCGACGGCAGAGCTCCAGGTCGGGATGCCGTCCGCGATCCAGGAAGGCCTCCGCGACCACTTCCGGCCGAGCGCGCGCCATCTCGCCGAGGTCCGCGGGCTCATGAACCAGATGCTGCGGCGGATGGAGCGGCTCGAGACCGACGTCCTCGCCGAGCGGAACGCCCGCGTCGACGACCTTGCACTCGTCGTCGACCTCATCGCCTCCAGCTGGCGAAGCGCGAACAACCGGCTCGGCCGCATCGAGGCCGCGTTGCAGGCCGCACTGCAGGAGCGGCAGGGCGCGACGATCTACCGCCTCGAGCGCCCCGACTCGCAAGCGTCCTAACGCTCTACCGGTTCGGCAGCGTCAGCTCGAAGCGCGCGCCGAGCCCCGGCTCGCTGCGCAGGTCGATGCGGCCGCCGAGCGCGTTTGCGAGCTCGCGCGCGATCGCGAGCCCGAGGCCGGTGCCGCCACCGTCGCGCGACCAGAACGGCCGGAAGATG
>DASXLN010000391.1:0-3316 GCA_036496165.1 Gaiellaceae bacterium
CCCCTTGATGAGGGCCGTGCGACTGCGCCGATCGACGATCTCGAGCGTCTTGTCGTCGATTGTCGCGCGGAGCTCGTCATGGAGGACGAGACCGTCGAGGAGCGCGGCGCGCTCCGTTGCGTTCATCCCCCCGACACCTCCCGTGCGAAGAGGGCCCCGGCGACGACGTTTCTGATCGATTCCGGCGTCGGACCCTCACCGTTGCCGATGTGCTCCCAGGTCCCCTCGCGGTAGAGCCGCAGCTCGCCGTCCTGCACCGAGACGTGCAACACCGGCAGCTTGTGATCGCGGGCGAAGCTCGCCGCCTCCTCTGCGCCGGCGTCGCTGTCGACGATCAGCGCGTCGGGGCGAACCCAGCGGACGAGCCCGTCGAGGTCGCCGCCGTTCGCGGCGAACGTCTGCACGTCCGCGAACTCAAGCGTCGAGCGCATGGCCTCCCCCAGCAGCGGAACCGCGCAGACGACCGCGACGAGTGGTCGCGTTCTCTCGGGTGGCCGCAGCTGGGTGGAGCTCATGCGATTTGCGGGGCGGCAAACGACGCCTCCTCTGAACCGAACGCGGTTCGATAGAACGTCGCGGCCGCCCGCCGCGACGGAAGCTCGAGCTTTTGCAGGATGTTCTGGACGTGGCGCTTGACCGTGAACTCGGAGATGACGAGCGTCGCCGCGATCTGCTTGTTGCGCGCGCCCTGCGCGACGAGGTCGAGCACTTCTCGCTCGCGCGTCGACAGCACGGTCGCGCGGTCGCGCGCGCGGGAGCGCTCATCGAGGCCGTGCAGCGCGTCGATCATGAGCGAGGTGAGGTCGCGCGAGATCGGCGCCTCTCCCTGGACGACGCCGTGCAGCGCCCGCACGAGGCCCTCGGGCGAGATCTCCTTGTGCAGGAAGCCGTGCGCGCCGGACCGGACCGCCGCGAGCACCGTCTCACGCGTCGGCTCGAAGCTCCACACGATCGTGTAGACGGGATAGCGCTTCGCCAGCTGCTGGACGGCCGTAACGCCGCCGAACGGCGGCAGGTCGAGGTCGATGAGCGCGATGTCGGGGCAGTGCTCGTCGGCCGACCGCAGCGCGTCGTCGAGCGACGCCGCCTCGGCGACCGAGAAGCTGCTCTCGCGGTCGAGCAGGTTCCGCACGCCGGCGCGGAAGATCCGCATCGAGTCGGCGACGAGGATGTGCGTGCGATTCACGCGTCGCCGCTCCTGGTCGCAGACGCCTTCTCGCTCTGCTCGTACGGCCGGCCGTAGTAAGCGCCGTATCCGTACCCATAGCCGTACCCGTACTCCTGTTCCTCCTCCGCGGCGGTGACGACGAAACCGAGCAGCGGCGTCGGCGAGCCTGCAAGCTGCCGCGCGAGCTCGTTGAGCATGTGCCGGCGGACGACCTTCATCCGCGTGACGACGATGACGCCGTCCACCTTCGTGCTGAGCCGCAGCGCGTCGCCGACGTGCAGGATCGGCGGCGCGTCGATGAGGACGTAGTCTGCGCGCTCGCGCAGCTGCGCCAGGATCTCGCTCAGCGCCGCCGTGCCGACGAACTCGCCCGGATCGGGCGGGATCGGACCCGCCGGAAGCACCTCGAGGATTCCCTTCACCCGGCGGCCGGTCTCGCCGGCGCTGGTCACGCGGACGTGTCCGTGTCCGTTTCCGTTTCCGTTCCCATTCCCGTTCCCGTTCGCCGACGCGCGCTCCGCGCGTCCCGCCGGATCGGTGATCGCGACAGGCGTGAGCGCCTGCTCGAGCGACACGTGCCCAAGCGCCACCTGGGTGACGCCGGCCCCGCTGAGGTCGAAGAACTTCGCCAGGATCGGACGCCGCAGGTCGAGGTCGACCAGCACGACCCGCTGTCCCGAGCGGGCGAGCGCGATCGCGAGGTTCGCGATCGTCGTCGACTTGCCCTCCTGCTCGACCGCGCTCGTCACCATGATCGTGCGCGCGTCGCTGCCGAGGGTGGCGAAGTCGAGGTTCGTGCGCAGCATGCGGAACGCCTCAGCCGGGACGCTCGACGGCTTGTCGATCATCACCAGGCGGTTCTTCCCGCGCAGCCCCTTGCCGGGGACGGGGATGCGCGCGAGCAGCGGCAGGTTGCCGAGCCGCTCGCCGATCTCCTCCGCGCTCCGCACGCGGGTGTCGAGCGCCTCCCACAGGAACGCCAGGCCGAGGCCGAGCACGATGCCGAGGAAGATGCCGAGAATCGCGTTCCGCGACGTCTTCGGCTGCGTCAGCGCGACCCTGTCCGCTTCCTTCACGACCGTCGCGTTGCCGGTCTGCAGGGCCGACATCGTCGCGAGCGTCTGCTGGTGCTCGACGAGGGTCGAGTAGAGGGAGCCGTGGCGGCCGCCGGCCTTCACGAGCCGGGCGATGCGCCCGTCGACGTTGACGAGCGCAGCGTGGATCGCCTCGGTGTCGAGCCGGCGCCGGTAGAGCGTGTACTGGCGCGCGTACTCGTTGACGAGCCGCTGCGCGAGCGTCGGGTGATGGTTGACGACCGAGAAGGTGAGCAGGTCGGCGTTCGCCGACGCGGCGACGCTCGAGTGAGCCAGGAAGTCCTGAACCGTCAGGCCGGTGAAGCGCACGCGCTGGAGCGTGCGGTCGGCGATCGTCGGGACGCGCGCAACTTCGGCCTGCGTCTGGACGATCTCGGTCTGCGGCTCGTTGATGCCGGTGTTCTGGGTGCCCGTCAGCTGCGCCGCGAGGTTCTGCGTGCTCAGCAGCACCTGCGCCGAGGCCTGGTACAGCTTCTGCTGATGGAGGGAGAAGGCGATCGCCGCCGCCGGAACCAGCACAACGGCCTGCAGGATGATCCACTTCCGCCGCCGGACGACGTGCAGGTAGTCCCGAAGCGTCGCCGCATGCCCTGCGTGCCCAACACCAGTCACTCGTCCTCCTCCTTTTTGACCCCCACCGCCCGCCGCACAAGCGGATCCCCATACTCCGTTCCAGACGGGAACCAGTCAAGGGCTGCTGGTCCTACTCGATCGAGGGATCAGCATCAGGAGGCAACAGAATCGGAGAAGACTCCGGAAGGATTCAGTAGGTTTTCGGACTAGCGAAGATGGTTCTCGCCGTAGGTCCGATCCTTCACCCACAGGACCCACAGGGTTCTGCATCGCAACCCGATTGGTACCGGGTCGTTACCGGGTCATCAGCGGGCGACGAAGCACTGCGTCGCCGCCGCGGCGCCGGCGCAGCCGACCCGGCGGAGGCCGCCGGACGGGGCCGAGCGCTCGAGATCGACGTCGATGTGGCCGACGTGGGCGATGCGAACCGGCACGGCGCCCCCGAACGGGGTCACCGTGCCGGCGGGCAGGGAGGTACCGA
>DASXLN010000392.1:0-2900 GCA_036496165.1 Gaiellaceae bacterium
CGCCACGCCCGCTCGCGCGCGCGACTAACCGTACTCGGCGCGAACCGTGCCGAGCAGCGTCGCGCCGTGGACCGGCGTGCCGTCGCGGTGGAGCACGTCCACCTCGAAGCCGGGGTAGCGCAGCCGGAAGCGCCCTTCGCGCCACGCGCGCACGTTCGCCGAGTCGGGCATCGCGCGCCGGAACGGGTACGTGGGCATGTGCGTCCGGTCGCCGCGCACGTTGCGCCCGTCGAGATGGCGGATCGCGACCGCGAATCCCTCGACGTTCTTGATCCGCCGTTCAACGGACTCGACCGTCGCCACGCGCCAATCGTCTCATGACAACGGCCTCCGATCTATAGTCCCGCCTCGTGGCCGGGATGCGCCCCGAGGACGTCTACGAGCTTTCGGGAGCCGGTGATCCGCGCATCTCGCCCGACGGCACGCGGGTTGCGTACGTCATCTGGTGGATCGAGAAGGAGACGAGCGAGTACAGGAGCGCGATCTGGGTCGCGCCGCTCGACGGGTCCTCCAACCCGGTGAAGTTCACGTCGGGTGAGCGCCGCGACGCGTCGCCGCGCTGGTCGCCGGACGGACGCCGGCTCGCGTTCATCTCGAATCGGGGCAAGGACGAGAAGACGCCGGGGAACCTCTGGGTCATCCCTGCCGAGGGCGGCGAGGCTCGGCGGCTCACCGACGGGAAGGAGAGCGTCGAGAAGCTCGCCTGGTCGCCCGACTCGACGCGCATCGTCTTCTCGTCGCGCGTGCGCGACAAGGCGTATGAGGAGGAGGACGATCGCAAGCGCGAGCCGCGGAGGCTGACGCGCCTCTTCTACAAGCTCGACAGCGTCGGCTGGACGACCGACCGCCGCACGCATCTCTTCGTCGTCGGCGTCGACGGAGACGAACCGGCGAAGCAGATCACCGACGGCGACTGCGAGGACGGCGACCCCTGCTGGATGCCGGACGGGAAGCGCATCATCTTCCCCGCGCTGCGCGGCGATCGCTGGGACGTCGAGCTGATCACCCGGCTGTACGTCGTCGACGCCGACGGCGGCGAGCCGACGCAGCTGACCGGCGACGACGCCTCGTTCGACACGCCGGCGTTCTCACCGGACGGATCGGCGCTCGCCGTGCGCTACGGCATCGAGGACGGAACGTTCCCGCATCACGGACAGATCGGCGTGATGCAGCCGGACGGCACCGGGTTGAAGCTGCTGACGACGTCGCTCGATCGCCAGTGCACGCCGTTCCCCGAGTTCCGCGAGCCGATCTGGGACGGCGACCGGATCGTCTTCACCGTCGAGGACGGCGGCAACACGCATCTGTACGCAGTCGCCGCCAACGGCTCGTCCCAGCCGGAGCTCCTCGTCGGCGGTGAGCGCTCGATCTCGGGATACGACGTCCGCGGTGACACGTTCGTCTACGTGTCGTCGACCCACACGACGTTGCGCGAGCTCTTCGTCGGCGACCGGCAGGTGACGAACCTCACCGGCGACCGCGCGTATCTCGACGCCGAGCGGTTCACCGCAGCCTCGAAGGACGGGACGGAGGTCGATGCGTGGATCGTGCGCCCGTCCGACTTCGATCCGGCGAAGAAGTACCCGACGCTGCTCAGCGTGCACGGCGGCCCGTTCGCGCAGTACGGCACCGGATTCTTCGACGAGTTCCAGGTGTACGCGACAGCGGGCTACGTCGTCCTCTTCTCGAACCCGCGCGGCGGCTCCGGCTACTCGGAGGAATGGGGCCGCGCCATCCGCGGCCCCATCGACGGCGGCGGCCCCGGGTGGGGCACCGTCGACTTCGAGGACGTGCTCGGCGTCGTCGACACCGCGGTCGCGAAGTTCGACTTCGTCGACGCCGACCGGCTCGGCATCATCGGCGGCTCGTACGGCGGCTTCATGACGTCGTGGACGATCTCGCACGACAACCGCTTCAAGGCGGCGATCTCGGAGCGCGCGGTTAACCACATGGTGAGCGCTGCCGGCTCGAGCGACCTCTTCTGGGTCTTCCACCAGCAGTTCGGCGGCCACTGGTTCGACCACGTGGAGACGTGGCTCGAGCTCTCGCCGGCGACGTACGCGAGGAACATCGAGACGCCGGTGCTCGTCCTCCACTCGGAGAACGACCTTCGCTGCAACGTCGAGCAAGGCGAGCACCTGTTCACCGAGCTCCGACTCCTGGGCAAGGACGTGGAGATGCTCCGCTTCCCCGCGGAGAGTCACGAGCTCACCCGCAGCGGCTCGCCGATCCACCGCGTGCAGCGCTTCGAGGCCGTGTTGGACTGGTTCGACCGCTACCTGAAGTAGCGCGCGCTCACCAGGTGTCCCAGTGGACCATCGAGTCGAGCGGCTTGCGCTTGCCCGGCTTGAAGTCCGTCCCGATCGTGTACGCGAGCGGGATGAGCGCGACCTGCGTCACCTCGTCGTACGGGATGCCGAGAATCTCGGCGGCGGCGCGCTCGTGCATGAGATGGAACGTCGTCCAGACGGTGCCGAGCCCGCGTGCGCGAGCGGCCAGCATGAACGACCACGCGGCCGGGATGATCGACCCGAACATCGACGCGACGAGCGGGTTCGACTTCCCCTCGTAGCGCCCGATGACGCACGGGATGACGTGCACGGGCACCTCGTGGATGTGGTCGGCGAGGTGGACGACCGCGTCACCGATGCGCGCCATCTGCCCCTCCCTCGGGCCGTCACCGCGCTGGAGATACGGGAACGCGACCTCGCGCCAGAGCTCACCGAGGGCGGCGCGCTTGTCCGCGTCGGTGACGACGACGAAGTGCCAGTTCTGCGAGTAGCTCGCGGTCGGCGCCTGCTGCGCGAGCGACAGGCACTCCTCGATCACCTCCCGCTCGACCGGGCGCGCGAGATCGAGGCGCTTGCGGACGGCACGCGTGGTCGAGAGCAGCTCGTCAG
>DASXLN010000393.1:0-6928 GCA_036496165.1 Gaiellaceae bacterium
GTGACGAGCTCGAGCAGCGACAGCGTCTTCGGAACGCCGTCGACGAGTGCGACCGCGTTGTACCCGAACGTCGACTGCAGCGGCGTGTGCTTGAACAGCTTGTTCAGCGCGACCTGCGGAATCGCGTCGCGCTTCAGCTCGATCTGGATGCGCATGCCCGTGCGGTCGGAGTGGTCGGCGAGATCGGAGATCTCCGTCAGCACCTTCTCCTGCACGAGGTCGGCGATCTTGCGGATGACGCCGGAGTCGCCGCCCTTCTTGACGCCATAAGGAAGCTCGGTGACGACGATCGCCGACTTGCCCCCGCGCAGCTCCTCGATGTGGGCGCGCGCGCGCATGACGACGCGGCCGCGCCCGGTGCGGTACGCGTCACGGATGCCGCTGCGGCCAACGATGATCGCGCCCGTCGGAAAATCGGGGCCCTTGACGTGCTTCATCAGACCCTCGACGTCGATCGCGGGGTCGTCGATCATCGCGACGATCGCGTCGATCACCTCGCCGAGATGATGCGGCGGCATGTTCGTCGCCATGCCGACGGCGATGCCGGCAGAGCCGTTGACGAGCAGGTTCGGGAATCGCGACGGGAGCACGCTCGGCTCGCGCCGCGACTCGTCGTAGTTCGGTCCGAAATCGACGGTGTTCGCGTCGATGTCGCGCAACATCTCGGTCGCGAGCTTCGAGAGGCGCGCCTCCGTGTACCGCTGAGCAGCGGCCGGATCGTCGTCGATCGAACCGAAGTTGCCCTGGCCGTCGACGAGCGGGTAGCGCAGCGAGAACGGCTGCGCCATGCGGACGAGCGTGTCGTAGATCGCCTGGTCGCCGTGCGGGTGGTATTTGCCCATCACGTCGCCGACGGTGGCGGCGGACTTCTTGTACGGCCTGTTCGGCTGCAGCCCGGCCTCGTGCATCCCGTACAGGACACGCCGATGCACCGGCTTCAGGCCGTCGCGCACGTCCGGAAGGGCGCGCGAGACGATGACCGACATCGCGTAGTCGAGGAAGCTCGAGCGCATCTCCTGCTCGAGCTCGCGCGACTCGACGCGTCCGCCGCCGAGACCTCCGGTCTCTACCTCAGACATCGAGGAAGGTCACGTCTTTGGCGTTCTCTTCGATGAAGATGCGGCGCGGTTCCACCTGGTCGCCCATCAGCATCGAGAACAGCTGGTCGGCCGCATGCGCGTCCTCGACGTCGACGCGGACGAGCAGCCGCTTGGAGGGATCCATCGTCGTCTCCCACAGCTGATCGGCGTTCATCTCGCCGAGGCCCTTGTAGCGCGAGAGCTGGATGCCGCCCTCCTTCGCGAGATCGAGCGCAGTCTGGCGCAGTTCGCTGTACGTGTCGGCGTGCGCCTTCCTCTTTCCGAGCGCGAGCTCGAACGGCGGCGGGCCGACGATCTCGAAGAGCTTCGCATACGCCTTGCGGAGGTTCGCGTAGATCGGGGACGAGAGCAGCGTGGCGGAGAGCGCGATCGTCTGCGCCGCCGACGTCTCTTCCTCGACCACCTTGACCTGGAGGCCGTCGGCGTCGCGTTCGAGCACCGACAGCGTGTAGCCGTTCGCGGGCAGCTTCGCGATCGCCGTCTCCAACGTCGCGGGCGTGACCGCGTCGAGCTCGACGAGCCTGTGCGACACCGCCAGCTCCGCGGCCTGCGGCCCGAAGTCGGAGCGGAGGCGCGCAGTCCAGCCCTCGAACTCGGCGAGCGCGCTCGTGAACCGCTTCCAGCGCGCCTCGGTCAACTTCACCTGCTTGTCGTCGCGATCGCGGACGTCGATGTCGCCGAAGCGCTCGCGCACGAGCAGCTCCTCGAGCTGTGCTTCCTTCTCGAAGTAGAACTCCTGGTTGCCGAGCTTGACCTTGTACAGCGGCGGGACCGCGATGTACACGTGGCCGCGCTCGAACAGCTCCCGCATGTGGCGGTAGAGGAACGTCAGCACGAGCGTGCGGATGTGCGAGCCGTCGACGTCGGCGTCGGTCATGATGATCACGCGGTGGTAACGCAGGGCGGCGACGTCGAACTCGTCGCCGATGCCGGTCCCGATGGCGGTGATCATCGCCTGGATCTCGTTGTTCGAGAGCACCTTGTTGATGCGGTTCTTCTCGCTGTTGATGATCTTCCCGCGCAGCGGCAGGATCGCCTGGTACATCCGGTCGCGGCCCGACTTCGCGGACCCGCCGGCGGAGTCGCCCTCGACGATGAAGAGCTCGGCTGCCTCCGGATCGCGAATGGTGCAGTCGGCGAGCTTGCCCGGGAGCGACATGCTGTCGAGCGCGGACTTGCGCCGCGTCAGCTCGCGCGCCTTGCGCGCCGCCTGACGCGCGCGGGCGGCGGCGATCGCCTTCGTGACGATCTGCTTCGCGTCGGTGGGGTTCTCCTCGAGGAACTCGGACAGGCCCGCGTTCACGGTCGCCTCGACGAAGCCGGCGATCTGCGGGTTGCCGAGCTTGCCCTTCGTCTGGCCCTCGAACTGCGGGTTCTGGAGCTTCACCGAGATGACGGCCGCGAGGCCCTCGCGAACGTCCTCGCCCTCGAGGTTGTCCTCCTTCTCCTTCAGGAAGCCCTTGTCGCGCGCGTACTTGTTCAGCGTGCGCGTGAGAGCGGAGCGGAAGCCCTGCATGTGCGTCCCGCCCTCGACCGTGTTGATGTTGTTCGCGAAGGAGAAGATCGAGTCCTGATACGAGCTGTTCCATTGCATCGCCACCTCGGCGATGCCGACGTCGCTCTCGTTCTCGAGGTACGCGATGTGCCGGTGGATCGGCTCCTTCGACTCGTTCACGTACGCGACGAAGTCGCGGATGCCGCCCTCGTAGTGGAACTCGATCGTCTTGCCGTCGGCGCGCTCGTCGACGAGCTTGATGTAGAGGCCCTTCGTGAGGAACGCGGTCTCGCGCAGCCGCTGCGTGATCGTGCCCGCATCGATGTCGAGCTCCTCGAAGATCTCGGCGTCGGGCATGAACGTGATCGTCGTGCCGGTGTCGGTGGCGTCGCCGACGACCTGCACGTCGCCCTGTGGGATGCCGCGCGCGAACTCCTGGCGGTAGATCTTGCCGTCGCGGCGCACCTCGGCGACGAGCCATTCCGACAGCGCGTTGACGACGGAGGCGCCAACGCCGTGCAGGCCCCCGGAGACCTTGTAGCCGCTGCCTCCGAACTTGCCGCCGGCGTGGAGCTTCGTGAGGATCGTTGTCAACGCTGACTCGTTCGTCCCCGCCATCGCGTCGACAGGCATGCCGCGACCCCAGTCGACGACGGTCACGGAGTGGTCGGGATGGAGCGTGACCTCGATGCGCTCGTTGAAGCCCGCGAGGGCCTCGTCGACGGAGTTGTCGACGATCTCGTAGACGAGGTGATGGAGGCCCCGGAGGCCCGTGGAGCCGATGTACATGCCCGGCCGAAGCCGGACCGGCTCGAGCCCCTCGAGGACGGTGATGTCCTTTGCTGTATAGGTCTCTTCGGCCATGAAAAAAGCCCTGCAAATCCCACATTTGCGGGCACTCGAAAGTGTATCAGAACGAGCGGTCGTTCGGCGCGTTTGCGAGCGCGTTTTCGATCGTTTTTGTAACGATTTTGCGGAGGTCTTCGTCCTCGATCTCGGCGGCGATTTCCTGCGCGAGCCGGCGCTGTTCTGGAGAGGCGACCGCCGGGGCGGTCGCCGGTGAGGAAACCTCCTCCGCCGACGCCTCCGGCAGTGGTCCCGGGACAAACTTCAGACCCGACACTCCCTCCAAGCGCTTTTGAATCTCCCCTGCACGTTGCGTCAATTCGAACGCCCACACGGAGTCGCGCGTGTGGACGATCAGCGTGCCGTCGCGCTGGAAGCGCGCGGGCCAGGCGCTGCGCGCGATCTCGGGGCCGACCGCGTCCGGCCACGCCGCCACCGTCTCGCCGATCGCGCCCTGCGGCCCGAAGCGGCCAAGCTCGCGGCGGAGATCGTCACCGAGCGGTTCCAGCGTGCACCTCCACGAGCTGGTCGGGATCGGCCGGCAGCATCGCCGGGTCGGTCGCGGTGACGAGCGTCTGGCCACGGCCCGCGACGAGCGACGCGAGTGTCCGCCGGCGCGCCGGGTCGAGCTCCGAGAGGACGTCGTCGAGCAGGAGCAGCGGCGGCGTGCCGCGGCGCTCGGCGACGAGGTCGGCTTCCGCGAGAAGGAGCGCGAGCACGGCGAGGCGCTGCTCGCCCTGCGACCCGAAGCTGCGGAGATCACGTCCCGCGGCGGAGATCTCGACGTCGTCCAGATGCGGCCCGGCGCCCGTGAGCCCGCGATCGGCGTCGCGGTCGAGGCGGCGCTCGAGATCGGCGACCGACACGGGCTCGCCGACGTAACGCAGCTCGGCGTCGTCGAGGCCGAACGCGGCGGCATGCGCTGCGAACGCCGGGCCGAGCAGCGCGAGCACCTCCCGGCGTGCGGCGACGAGCTGCGTCCCGAGCTCCGCCACCTGCTGCGTCCACGGCGCGATCGCGTCGCGTGTCGATACGCCCATCGCGATACGCCGCAGCGACGCGTTGCGCTGCGCGACAGCGGCGCCGTAGTCGGCGGGCAGCTGCGCCCGCGACGGAGACAGACGGCCGAGGGCGCGATCGAAGTACGCACGGCGTGCGGCGGGTGCACCCTTGACGACGCCGAGCCGGTCCGGCGTGAAGACGAGCGTCGTCAGCTCGCCTCGCAGCTGCTCCACCGTGCGGAGGGGCGCGCCGTTCAGCAACGCGTGCTTCGGGGCGCCGGCCTCGAGCTTCACCTCGACCTCGACCGGCGAGCCTGCGCGGCGGCCGTTCACCGCGACGCGTGCCGCTGCGTCCCCGAAGTGGATCAACTGCCGGTCGTTCCGTGTCCGCGGCGAGAAGCCCTGCGTCCCGACGTGCAGTGCCTCGAGGAGATTCGTCTTGCCGGCGCCGTTCGGCCCCGTCGCGAGCACGAGCCCCGGGCCGAGCTCGAGCTCGAGCCGTTCGTACGACCGGAAGCTGCGGAGCGAGACCGTCTCGACGATCAGGCGAGCTAGCCGGGCAGCCGAATCGGCATGACGAGGTACGTGAAGTCGTCGCCATCGCCCTGGATCACAGCCGGGCGGAGCGGGCTGATGAGCTTCACGCGCACGTCTTCGCTGTCGAGCAGCTCGAGCCCGTCCCGGAGGAAGTCGGCGTTGAACCCGATCTCGAGCGGCTCGCCGGTGTAACCGACCGGCATCGACTCGCGTGACTCGCCCACCTCGTGCGTCCGCGCCACCACGGTCAACTCGCCCTCGGCAAACCGGAGCTGCAACGGCGTCGCGCGCTGGATCATCACCGAGGCGCGGCGGATGACGTCGAGCAGCTCGACGCGCGGGATCGTCAGCTCGTGCTCGAACGACTCAGGCAGCAGCTGCCGGTAGTTCGGGAACTGGCCGTCGATGCGTCGCGTGGTCAGCCAGACGCCGTCGGTTGCGAAGAGCACCTGGTTCTCCTGAACGCCGATCTCCACCTCGTCGCCGGAGCCCGCGATGCGCGCGAGCTCCTGCAGCGCGCGGCCGGGGACGATCGCCTCGAGATCCGGCACCGACCCGTCGAACGCCGTCTCCTTCACCGCAAGGCGGTACGAGTCGGTCGCAGCCATGACGAGCTTGCCGCCGCCGAACTGCACGAGGACTCCGGTGAGTACGGGGCGCGACTCGTCGCGTGACGCGGCACGTGCGACCCGGCTGATCGTCTCGAGCAGCGACTCGCGCTCGACGCCGAACGTCGACACCGCGTCGAGCTCGGGGAGGCGCGGGAAATCCTCGGGGTTGTATGTGTTCAGCGTGTAGCTCGCGCTGCCGGCGGTGACGTGCACGACCGACTCGGCGGGCCGGTGCTCGATCGTCACCTCACCACCCGGAAGCAGCCGGGCGATGTCGACGAACGTCTTGCCGGGAAGGACGATCGCCCCGTCACCTTCGATCTGCGCGGCGAGGGTCGCACGCAGCGAGAGCTCCATGTCCGTCGCAGCGAGGCGCAGCTCGCCGCCGCGCGCTTCCAACAGGACGCCGGAAAGGATCTGCACAGACGTCCTGGTCGAGAGCGCACGCGAAACGACGCCCAGCGCCTGGGCGAGCTCGTCCTTCGCGCACGTAATCCTCAGTCCCGCGCTCACCACGATGTCAGTCTCAATCATCTAGAAAACCTCGTAGGAGTAGTAGGGCGTGTGGACAGCGGGGAGAATGGTCGCAGACCGCATGGTTGCAGCGAATCGGGTGGTGGGAGCGGCTGGGGAGAAGTCTTGCGGTTCCACAGGACGTTTCGCTAACGGACCTGTCTGACGCGAGCTGTCAATTCCTGGACGAGGTTGTACACAGACCTGTCCTCACGAATCAACCGGGCGATTTTCGAGGTTGCGTGGATGACAGTCGTGTGATCTCGGCCGCCGAACTCCTTGCCGATCTTCGGCAGCGACGAGTCGGTCAGCTCGCGCGAGAGGTACATCGCGACCTGGCGTGGATAGACGATGTTCTGGGAGCGCTTCTCTCCGCAGAGCTCCTCGAGGGAGAGGCTGAAGCGCTCAGCCACGAGATCTTGGATCCGCTTGATCGAGACCTCCGCCGCCTCGCCTTGCGGAAAAACGTCTTTGAGGACGTCCTGTGAGAGCTCCACCGACATGGCGCGGCCGGTGAGCGACGAGAACGCGACGACACGCGTGAGCGCGCCCTCGAGCTCGCGGATGTTGGTCGACACGCGGCTCGCGACGAACGTCAGCACCTCCGGATCGCCGATCGCGATGTTGTCGGACTTCACCTTGCGGCGGAGGATCGCCTCGCGCGTCTCGAGGTCGGGCGGCTGGATGGCGGTGATCAGCCCCCACTCGAACCGGGAGCGGAGCCGGTCCTCGAGCGTCGCGATGTCGCGCGGCGGCCGGTCCGAGCTCATGATGATCTGCCCGCCGGCCTCGTGAAGCGAGTTGAAGGTGTGGAAGAACTCCTCC
>DASXLN010000394.1:0-1614 GCA_036496165.1 Gaiellaceae bacterium
TACGAGGTCGACGGGTTCGACCTCGAGGAAGTCGCCGCGCGCTACGAGGGATACGCCAAGCGGCTAAGGCCGATCGTCGGCGATACCTCCCTCCTCGTCTCGGACGCTCTCGACGCCGGCAAGGACGTCCTCTTCGAAGGGGCCCAGGCCACCCTCCTCGACCTCGACCACGGCACCTACCCCTTCGTCACTTCGTCCAACCCGATCGCGTCGGGCGCCGCCACGGGTATCGGGATCGGGCCTACCCGGATCGACCGTGTCCTCGGTGTCGCCAAGGCGTACGTGACCCGCGTCGGCGAAGGGCCGTTCCCGTCGGAGATCGAAGGGCCGGCGCAGGACACGATGCGCGAGCTCGGCCACGAGTACGGCACGGTGACGGGCCGCAGCCGGCGCTGCGGCTGGCTCGATCTCGTCGCGCTCCGCTACGCGGTGCGCGTCAACGGCATCGACCAGCTCGCGCTGACGAAGCTCGATGTGCTTTCGCATTTCGCGGAGCTACCTGTCTGCGTGCGCTACACGCTGCGCGGCGGCGAGCAGACGAACGACTTCCCCGCACACCAGAGCGACTTCCACGCGGCGCGCCCGGTCTTCGAGACGCTCCCCGGCTGGTCGGAGCCGCTCGACGACTGCACGTCGGTCGACGACCTGCCCGCCGCCGCACGCCGCTACGTCGAGTTCGTCGAGCAGGAGCTCGGCGTCGACGTGACGCTCATCGGCACCGGCGCCGAGCGCGCGAGCGTGCTTACGCGCGCGTAGAGCGGGCGGCCCAGGCGCGCCCGACGAGCGTGAACGGCCCGGCAGGCTCGCCGACCTGGCGGTAGAGCTCTTCGCGCGCACGCGCGCGCTGCGTGTCGTCGAGCGATGCAACCCACACACCCGCGGGCCCGGCGCCGTCTGCGAGCGCGTCCCAGAACTCGTCGATCCCTGTGTAGCCGGCCTCGACCTCGAGCAGCTCGATCTCGACGCCGTCGCCGAACAGCGCCTCGATCTCTCCGCGTGTGCGGAAGTTCGTCAGCTGCTCGGGGCTCGGTCGGCTCGAGTCGAGGGCGAGCTGCGTGCGGTTGACCGCGGCGAGCATCTCCATTCCCTCGCGGTCCCACATACACGCGGCTACCGTGCCTCCCGGCCTGACGACCCGCCGCATCTCGGCGAGTCCAGCCGGCGCGTCGCGCATGAAGGTGAGCACGAGCTGCGCGAGCGCCGCGTCGAACGCCTCGTCGGGCCACGGCAGCTCCTCCGCTCCGGCCTCGTGCACGCCCATCTCGGGAAACCGTTGGTGGAGCGAAGCGACGAAGGTCGGTGACGGGTCGACCGCCGATGCATCCGCGCCGCGACGCACGACCTCCGCCGTCAGCGCGCCGGTGCCGGCGCCGACATCGAGCACGCGCTGGCCTGCCTCGATGCCGGCGAAGTCCACGAAGAGCGGCGCGAGCCGAATCGAGTAGCGCCCCATGAAGTTGTCGTAGGAGGTGTCAGAGACGTTGAACATCTTCCGGAGTATTCACGTTCGCGAGCACTCGCGCCTCGAGCTCGACGGTGACGACGTCGAGACCGGCGATCGCGTCGCGCAGAGCAAGGCGGTTCTCGGCGAGCGCGCGCGACAGCGCGGGCAGC
>DASXLN010000395.1:0-1723 GCA_036496165.1 Gaiellaceae bacterium
ACGGGCTGACGAAACAGTGGCTGTGTCGCGGATGGTGGCCTGAGCGGCGCGCTGCTGCGTCCTCAGTCGCGCCGATAGCTACGGCTATCGGCGCTCCCTGCGTCCTTGCATCGCATCCGCCCAGGCCATCCCCGCGACGAGCACCACTCCGCCGCAGCCACCCAGCCAGCTCAGTGTCGCTATCCTTTTGAAAGTCATGGCGAACTATCGCGACCTGCTCCAGCAGGTGAAGACCGAGATCGACGAAGTCGACGTCGCGGCTGCGCGCGAGATCCTCGACGGTGCCGCCGACCGGCCGCTCCTCGTCGACGTCCGCGAGCTGGACGAGTGGACCGAGGGCCGCATCCCCGGGGCCGTCCACATCCCCCGCGGCTTCCTCGAGTCGCGCATCGAGCAGGCCGCGCCCGACCGCGCGCAGCCGATCCTCGTGTACTGCGCCGGCGGCGCCCGCTCGGCGTTCGCGGCGAAGTCGCTCGGCGAGCTCGGCTACGAGAACGTGACCTCGCTCGCGGGCGGCTACACCGACTGGAAGCGCAGCGGGCTCCCGACCGAGCTGCCGCGCACGCTCGATGCAGCGAAGCGCCAGCGCTACTCGCGCCATCTCCTCATCCCCGAGGTCGGCGAGGAGGGGCAGCTGAAGCTGCTCGACTCGCGCATCCTCCTCATCGGCGCCGGCGGCCTCGGCTCGCCCGCGTCGTTGTATCTCGCGGCCGCAGGCGTCGGCCGGCTCGGCATCGTCGACGACGACGTCGTCGACTCGTCGAACCTCCAGCGCCAGATCGCGCACTCGACGGAGCGCCTCGGCGACTGGAAGGCCGACTCGGCAAAGCGGACGATCGAGGCACTCAACCCGGACGTCGAGGTCGTGACGTACAAGGAGCGGCTGACGTCGGAGAACGTCGACCGCATCCTCGCGGACGGCTGGGACGTGATCGTCGACGGCGCCGACAATTTCCCGACGCGCTACCTCATCAACGACGCGTCGGTCTGGCACGACATCCCCGTCGTGCACGGATCCATCTACCGGTTCGAGGGCCAGGTGACGGTGTTCAAGCCGCACGAAGGCCCGTGCTACCGCTGCCTGTTCCCGACGCCGCCCCCGCCCGAGCTTGCACCGAGCTGCGCCGAGGGCGGCGTACTCGGCGTGCTGCCCGGCATCATCGGGTCGCTGCAGGCGAGCGAGGCGCTGAAGCTCGCGCTCGGCGCCGGCGAGTCGCTCGCAGGACGACTGCTCCTGTTCGACGCGCTCGCAACGGAGTTCAACGAAGTGACGCTTCGCCGCGACCCGAACTGCCCGGTCTGCGGCGAGCACCCGACCATCACCGAGTACATCGACTATGTGGAGTTCTGCTCCGGGAGGCCGACGCACGCATGAAGACCGTGAGAATCCCACCCGCTCTTCGCAGCGAGACCGAAGGCAAGCGCGAGGTGCACGCGGCCGGCGGCACCGTCCGCGAGCTGCTCGACGACCTCGTCAGCCGCTTCCCGAGCCTGCGCACGCAGCTCGTCGACGGCGACGACATCGCACCGTTCGTGAACGTCTACGTCGAGGGCGAGGATGTTCGCACGCTCGACGGCCTCGAGACCGAGGTGCACGACGGCTCGACCGTCATCCTCCTGCCGGCAATGGCAGGCGGTGCCTAAGCAACTGGTTTTTCCGAGCCTTCTCGATCTCGTCGGGAACACGCCGCTCGTCGAGCTGAAGCGGCTGTCGCCGCCCGGG
>DASXLN010000396.1:0-3316 GCA_036496165.1 Gaiellaceae bacterium
CCGAGGGATACGCGACGCCGGTGGCCGACGCCGACGGCCTCATCGACATCTACGTCGAGGACATGACGGGGCCGCCCGCGCTCGAGTCGCTGGCGACGTTCGAGGGAGTCGCTCCCGGCCCGGGATCAGGGTATTTCGAGCTCGCGTCGCCGACGGAGATCCAGCCGTACGCGGACGGAGAAGGCCTGACGCTCACGCAGGAGGAGCAGAAGTCGATCGCGCTCAACGTCTTCTACATGTTCGGCTTCGCGACGTGGGAGCCGTCCACGCAGGGCGACGACTGGCTCCTCGAAGGAGCAGCCCAGTGGGGCGCGGTGAACGTCATCGGCCTGCTCAGCTCGGGCGCGACCGACGTCGGTAACCCCGAGATCGCGCTCAACTGCCGCGACACCCTGCCCGCACACCAGATGTGCGACCCGATCGGGTTCAACGACGGCGGCTGGGCCCGCTGGGCGTTCTTCCAGCTGCTCGCCAACGACTACGGCACGTCGTTCGTCCAGAACGCGTTTGCGAACGGCGCGGCGGGTCAGACGGCGACGACCGCGCTCTCGAATGCGATCGCGGCCAAGGGATCGTCGCTCGCATCCGTCTTCACCGACTACACGAAGCGCCTGATGAACGGCGACTTCGGTGTGCCTGCGCTGGCGGCGGGACGGCCCACCGCGTACCTGAACGTGGCCGGCGGCCTGAAGACCGCAGCCCTGGCGGCGCAAACCGTCCCGGTCGACCATCTCTCTGCGCGGTACGTCACGTTCCAGCGCGGCGACGGCGACGGGGCGCACGCGTGCTTTGCAGCGACACTCTCGATCAGCGTCACGCTTCCCGCCGGCACGTCGTCGCAGCCGTACTTCTTCTGGGACGCCACCGACAGCACGCCGCAGCCGCTGAGCGTCAGCGGTAACACCGCCTCGATCACGGTGCCGTGGGACACGTGCGACTGGGGCTCGACGCGCGGGTGGCTCTCACTGCCGAACGCGAGCACGTCGGTCGACGCGGCCACCTTCACCGTCTCGAGCTCGGTCACGGTCGACACGAACACGCCTGCGGCAGCGGGGAACGGCCCGTCTCAGGTCTCGACGTGGGGGACGACGGTGCCGGTGCCGACCACCGACGTCGCTCCGATGATCGACGTGTTCGGCCCCGAGCTGCTCAAGCTGTCGGCGGACGCGCCGACGATCCGGCTGATCGTCGACTCGAGCGGTCCAGGCTCGCTCACCGCCGCGCTCGGCTCCTCCGTTCTCGGCACGGGAACGCTCCGCGCAGGAAACAACGATCTCCGCTTCGTCGTGCCGAAGGGCATGCTGACCTCGCTCCGCCGGTCGGCAAGCAACGCGAACGTTCTGACGCTCACGCCCGTGTCGCCGGCCGGCGCGTCGGGCGTCGCCGTGACCCGGCACGTCGTGATCACGGCCGCGCCGAAGAAGCCGAAGGCCGCGAAGCACAAGAAGAAGTAGAGTCGCGGCCCGTGGAGGGCATCTGGCTCGCGCGACCCGACGAGCCGCCCGCCGGAACGCCGGTCGCGATCAAAGACCTCCTCGACACCGCTGGGCTGGCGACGACGTACGGCTCGGCGCTGTTCGCCGAACACGTCCCGGAGCGGAGCGCGACAGCCGTCGTGCGGCTGGAGTCAGCCGGGTACGCGATCGCGGGGAAGACGAACCTGCACGAGTTCGCGTACGGGATCTCGTCGCAGAACCCGCATTTCGGTACCGTCCCGAACCCGCGCCATCCCGGGCGGCTCGCAGGGGGATCGAGCGGCGGCTCGGCCGCCGCCGTCGCCGCGGGCGAGGTCGATCTCGCACTCGGCACCGACTCCGGCGGCTCGATCCGCATCCCGGCCGCGTGGTGCGGTGTCGTCGGGTTCAAGCCGACGTACGACCTCGTCCCGGCCGACGGCTGCTTCCCGCTCGCGCCGAGCTACGACCACGTCGGGCCGATCGCCTCGACCGTCGGCGGCTGCGCCGAGCTGATGCGGGCGCTCGTCCCCGAGCTCGAATCGGTCGTCCTCGACTCCCTCGGCGAGCTGCGCGTCGGCTATGCCTGGCTCGACCAAGCCGACCCGCTCGTGCGCGAGCGCGTCGACGAGGCCCTCGGCTTCTTCACGCACGCCGAGGCGATCGCGATACCGCAGCCCGACCCCGGGGAGTACCGCCTGTTCATGCGCGAGGTCGCCGACGTCCACCGCGGGCTCTTCCCGGAGCGAGCCGACGAGTACGGCGAGAACGTCCGCGGCAAGATCGAGCGCTGCACGGAGGTGACGGACGAGCAGGTCGAGACCGCCCGGCGGGTGCGGACGGAGTACCGCGACCGCAGCGACGACGCAACGCAGGGAATCGACCTGCTCGTGACGCCGACAATGGCCTTCGTCGCTCCCCCCGCAGATGTCGACGAGCTCACGATCCGGGAGCGGGGCATCTCCCTCACCTTCCCGTTCGACTCGCTCGGCTGGCCCGCGCTCGCCCTTCCCTGCGGGCCCGCAGAGGACGGCCTGCCCGCCTCCGTGCAGCTCGTCGGCCCTCCCGGCGCCGATGCGCTCGTCCTCGCCGCCGGCGAGCTGCTCGCATCCCTCATCTGAGGGAGTCGCGCGGCTCCACGACTGCCGACACACCCAGGAGACGATGCGCACCGCCGCCCGCCTCCTCACGCTGCTCGCCGCCCTGGCGACGCTCGCCGCCCTCGCCGGCAGTGCGCGCTCGGCCGACACCGCCCCGACGGGCCTGCACGGCTTCCTCCTGCGCGCGGACGAGCCCGCGAGGACGAGCTTCTCGCGGACGCCCTCGTTCGCGTGGGACCCGGTCCCCGGCGCGCTCCACTACGAATTCCAGCTCTCGCTCAGCACGACGTTCCGCGACAACTCGGTGATCTACGCGAAGAACGACGATCCGACGCCGGTCGACGCTCCGGCACTCACGTTGCCGTGGATCACCGGCTCGCCGCACGCGCTCTATGCGCGCGTGCGCGCGATCACGCCCGACGGCGCGACGCCGTGGAGCGCGAGCTTCGGCTTCGACATGACGCCGCCGCCGCCGCCGACACCGCTCTCGAGCTATCCCGGCCTCCTCCGCTGGACGACCGTCGAAGGAGCGCTCGGCTACCAGGTCTGGCTGATCGACGCCCACAAGATGGAAGTGTCGACGACGAACACGCTCGACGAGCGCGACTTCTACACGTTCCACCAGTCCGCCAAGTGGACGCAGACGGTGCGCTGGCGGATCCGCGTGCTTCGCCTCGACGCCGCTCTCGGAAGCGACGCTCGGTTGAACAGCATCCCGGCGGTGCAGTACGGCGCGTGGAGCCCGATCTACACGTCGACGAA